>JBGQCZ010000014.1:0-19248 GCA_041495645.1 Gemmataceae bacterium
GAGGTACGTGTTGTAAGTAACGACCGCCATCATCAGACCGCAGAAGCCGAGTTGCATTCCCCACGCTGTTACCGGCCGCCGGGTTTTGACCACCTGCATGATGGTCACGACCAAAGCGACCACCGAGACTTTGAAGATGAACATGCCGCTCATGCCGAGGTTTTCGCAAACGTGACGGGCCAACGGGTTGGATTCGACCTCAACGCCCGCAAATCGCATGAGGGTTGCGGTGAGCAGGTAATCGGCCAGATTCAGAGACACCAGGATCAGAGTCAGAAGCCACCACATGCTACACCGCCCTTGGCACCGTTGCTCTCTCTTTCCATCCCAGCGCGAAACGCGTCGTTTTGTTGCGCCAAAATCTTGTCTTGTTCGGAATTCTCTTCAATTTTGATGTTCCGGGCTTGCACACCGATTCAGAAATCAGCCCGTTTAGGTATGCAAATATCGATGGAAGGCGGGACAGTTATTCCCGAATCAGGCCTTAGAACCGGCATGCGGCGACGAAACGCCATTGGTGGGTCTCAAGACCTCAAGCCGACCTGTCTAATGGGTAGTTCGCTCGAGATTGACTGTGATTTCCAAGCCCGATACGATCCTCATTGGCTATGCCTGAGTCATCGAGGACCAATCATCGACCTTTTCAAGCAAATCTATGTCGCGAATCGAAAGCGTGCGCAGCCTTTGGCGGCCCGCATGCGCCCGCAGACGCTCGATGAGTTCGTCGGCCAGGAGCATTTTCTTGGGACTGGCAAGATGCTGCGACGAATGCTGCAAGCCGATCGCATCGGTTCGCTGATCTTCTACGGCCCGCCCGGCACCGGCAAGACCGCCCTGGCCCATGTCATAGCCCAGCAAACGCACAGCAAGTTCATTGCGCTCAACGCGGGGGCGGTGGGCGTGAAGGAAGTCCGCGATGTGCTGGCCCAGGCTCGCGAAGATTTAGAGACCCAAAGTCAGCGAACGATTCTCTTCCTCGACGAGTTGCATCGCTTCAACAAAGCGCAACAAGACCTGTTGCTGCCCGACGTGGAAGAAGGCGTGATCATTCTCATTGGCGCCACGACGCAGAATCCATTCTTCGCCATCAACTCGGCGTTGCTCAGCCGAAGCCAAATCTTCACGTTCCAACCGCACACGCGCGAGCACATCAAACTGATGGTGCGCCGCGCGCTCGATGATCGCGAGCGCGGGCTCGGCAACACACAAGTCAACCTGCACGACGATGCGCTACAATTTCTTGCTGAAATGAGCGATGGCGACGCCCGGCGGGCGTTGGCGGCGCTGGAAATCGGCGTGCTTTCGGCGGAAAAGCAACCCGTCGAATACACGCTGGAAGTGGCGCAGGAGTCAATTCAGCGCAAGGTGATGGATTTCGATCCGACCGGCGACACGCATTACGACATCGCCAGCGCGTTCATCAAGTCGATGCGCGGCAGCGATCCGGACGCGGCCATTTACTGGCTCGCCCGGCTTTTGGAGTCCGGCGAGGACCCGCGCTTCATCGCCCGGCGCGTCATCATTTGCGCCTCCGAGGATGTCGGCAATGCCGATCCGCAAGCGCTGATGGTCGCGGCGGCGGCCTTGCAAGCGTCGGAATTCGTCGGTTTGCCCGAATGTCAGTTGGCGCTGTCCCAGGCGGTAGCGTATATTGCTACCGCCCCGAAATCGAATGCCTGCACCGCCGCCATCGGCAAAGCCCGCGAGGATGTGAAGAACGGCCGCACCCTGCCGGTGCCGGTGCACTTGAAGGATGCGAGTTACAAGGGAGCAAAGGAATTCGGCCACGGCGAGGACTACAAGTACAGCCACGACTTCGAAGGCGGCTATGTCGAGCAAGAGTATTTGACGGAGAAGCGGGTCTACTACGAACCGACGGATCGGGGCTATGAGGCTGTGATCCGAAAACGGTTGGAAGAATGGCGAAAAAAGCGAACGGAATAAATTCCGTTCTACGTTGAATCGGAATGTAGAACGGAATCTATTCCGTTCGCGGAATGGAGTCGGACCATGCACATCGCAATTCTCGACGAAGAACTGCCTTACCCGATGACCTCCGGGAAGCGCATCCGCACGCTAAACCTGTTGCGGCGCTTGGCATCGCGGCATCGGCTGACGTACATTTGCCACCGCAACGCGGACGCGAATGAAGCTCTCGTTGCCAGACAGCACTTTCGCGGTCTGGGAATCGAGACAATCGTCGTCGATCGCGTCGTCCCGTCCAAGTCCGGCCCCGCATTCTACGCTCGGCTCGCGAAGAACCTCGCCTCCCCCCTGCCCTATTCGGTCGCGTCGCACGCAAGTCCGGAACTGAGCTTGGCGGTGCGTGAATATGCCTCGCTGAACCATGTTGACCTGTGGCACTGCGAATGGACGCCGTATGCCCAGACAATGCGCGCCCTGCCAAACGCGCGCTGGTTGGTCATGGCGCATAACGTCGAGTCGTTGATTTGGCAGCGCTTGGCGGAGACCACGAAAAACCCGGCCAAACGCTGGTACATCCGCCGGCAATGGAAGAAATTCGAGCAGTTCGAGCGCTGGGCCTACACGGCGGCCACTCGTACCGTCGCCGTCAGTCCGGACGATGCTCAACTCATGCGCGAGCGCTTCGGCGCTGAAGCCATCGATGTCGTGGATAACGGCGTCGATGTCGATTTCTTCAAGCCGAGTAATGCGCCACGCGAACCAAAGACGATTCTCTATCTCGGCAGTCTGGACTGGCGGCCGAACGGCGATGCGGTGGAACTGCTGCTCGATTCGATCTTCCCGAGCGTGCGGGCAGTCGAACCCGAAGCCAAGTTGCTGATCGTGGGCCGCAATCCGCCCGAGTGGA
This sequence comes from Gemmataceae bacterium, assembly GCA_041495645.1. Taxonomy (GTDB): domain Bacteria; phylum Planctomycetota; class Planctomycetia; order Gemmatales; family Gemmataceae; genus JBGQCZ01. Next base: position 2,834 of record JBGQCZ010000014.1, read on the forward strand.
TGCGTCAGCGCGCGAAGATGCCGGGAGTCGAGTTGCACGGCAGCGTGCCGGACGTGCGGCCGTTCATCGCGCGGGCCGGGGTGATGGCCGTGCCGCTGCGCATCGGCGGCGGCTCGCGGCTGAAGATTCTGGAATCGCTGGCGAGCGGGCTGCCGGTGGTGTCAACGCGAATCGGCGCCGAGGGTTTGGAACTTGAACCGGGCCGGCACCTGGACATCGTGGACGGAATCGAGCCAATGGCTGAGGCCCTGATCGCCGCCATCCGCCAACCCGCACGAATGCAAGCACAAGTCGAAGAAGGCCGACGCAAAGTGCTGAACCGCTACGATTGGGATTCGCTCGCCGAACGATTGGACGCGGTTTGGCGTGGATGTGTGACGACGGCCAAACGCAAGGCGGCTTGACGGCACCGGGTTCGCCGAAAGCGGTTTTCCTTCGCAATCGGCAAACTTTTAGGCTCTAATATCGTCGTAGGAATGAGACATCGTCGGCGGGCCGTCACTCTCCGCTTTTTTTGGTTTGTCGGAACCTCTTCAAGGAATCCACTTATGCGACGTTCGTACTATTGGCTGGCGCCGGTTGTTGGGGCCGCGGCCCTGACGGCCCTGTTTGCCCTCAAACCGAAATCCACCACCGCCGAGCCGAAACAAGATGCGGCCCCCGGCGCGGCGGCCCAGACACTGCCGATTCGCAACGTCGTGCTGTTCAGCAGCGGCGTGGGTTACTTCCAGCGTAAGGCGGAGATCGAAGGCACCGCCCGTATCGACCTGACCTTCCAGGTCCGCGACATCAACGACCTAATTAAGAGCATGGTCATTCAGGACGAGAAGGGACTCGTCAGCGCCGTCAGCTATGATTCGCTCGATCCCGTCGATCGCACATTGAAGTCGTACGCCGTCAATCTGAACAACAACCCGACCTTTGGCTCGATCCTCACGCAGATGCGCGGCGAGAAGGTCGAAGTGGTTTTGAATCAGACCGTGACGAACCAGCCCGGCACCGTTTCCGGCTCGATCATGGGCATCGAGAAACAACACCAGACCACCAAAGAAGGCGTTGTCGAAACTGAAGTGCTGAGCATGTGGTGCGCGGAAGGCGTGCGCGCCTTCAAGTTGAACGACGTTCAGCGGCTGCGCTTCCTCAACCCGACCATCGAAAGCGAATTCCGCCGGGCTTTGGATACGCTGGCCCTGTCGCACGATGCCCAAAAGAAAGCCGTGAGTTTGAACTTCACCGGTGAAGGCAAGCGCGAAGTGAAGGTCGGCTACGTGGTTGAAAACCCGATTTGGAAGACTTCCTATCGGCTGGTTTTGGACAAAGACGGCAAGCCGTTCCTGCAAGGCTGGGCGGTGGTCGATAATCCGACCGACGACGACTGGAACCAGGTAGGCATGGCGCTGATCTCCGGCCGGCCGATCTCGTTCCAGATGGATTTGTACCAACCGCTCTACGTTCCGCGTCCGACGGTCGAATTGGAACTGTTCCAGTCGCTGCGGCCGGTGGCTTACGACAGCGGCAAGCGAATGCAATCGGAGATGGCGCTGGCGGGGGCCGCACCCATGGCCCCTCCGGCGCCTCCCGGCGCGGGCGGTGGCGGATTCGGAGCCGGTTCGGGCGGCCCTGGGGGCGGGGGCCGCGGCGCTGACCGTGCTATGATGCGCCGTTCGGGCGAACAACTCGCCGAAGAGATGAACAAGCGCATGGACCTGAGCAAGGGCATTCAATCCGCCGCTACCGCTTCACAACTCGGCGATTTCTTCCAATACGTGATCAATCAGCCGGTCAATCTGCCGCGGCAGAAATCGGCCCTGCTGCCGATCGTCAACAAGGAAATTGAAGCCACGCGGCTGTCGATCTTCAACCCGGCCGTGCATACCAAGTTTCCGATGCTCGGCCTGAAGCTCAAGAACACGTCCGGCCAGCACCTGATGCAAGGGCCGATTACCGTTTTCGAGGGTTCGACCTATGCCGGCGACGCCCGCATCCAGGACGTTCCGCCCAAGGACGAACGCCTCATCAGCTACGCCGTCGATCTCGGCACGGAGGTCGAAGCCAAATCGCACATGCCGCCGCAACGGCTGGTGTCCGTGCGCATCGATCGCGGGATCATCATCCGCACCGACAAGCTGCGCGAGGAGAAGACCTACACCGCGACCAACCGCACCGGGCAGGAACGCACCCTCTGGATCGAACATCCCTACCGCTCCGAATTCACGCTCGTCAGCACCGACAAGCCGGTGGAACGCACGCAGGAGTTCTTGCGCTTTGAAATGAAACTGCCGGCCGAGGCCAAGAAGAGCGTCTCGCAAACCGTGATCGAGGAACGCGACATCGCAACCTCGATCGAGATTTCCAACATCAATGACGAGACGATCAAATTCTTCATGACCAATGCGACCGTGACCCCGGCCATAAAGAAAGCACTGCAAGGAGCCGTGGAACTGAAGGCCAAACTGGCCGCGATTTCACAGGAGTTGCGGCACGTGAACGAGCAGATGCGCGTGATCTCCGAGGATCAAGGTCGCCTGCGGGCCAACCTGCGCGAGATACCCTCAACGGCGGCGGCGTACAAGCGCTACCTGGAGAAATTCGACAAACAGGAAACCGACATCGAGAATTTGCACGAGCAGAAGAAGAAGCTGCAAGTGGAGGAATTGAAGCAGCAAAAGGAACTAGAGCAGTACTTGGCGAAGCTGCAAGTGAACTGACAGGCAATAACGAGCCGTAGCGGCAGACAGAAGAATCAAGGACAGAAAAATGGAGTTCATTGAATCCATTTTTCTGTCCATGATTTCTTAGCGCAGCCCGCCGGAGATGGTGAGGGTTTCGCCGGTGATCCAGGCGGAATCGTTGGAGGCGAGGAAGACCGCGGCCGGTCCGATGTCTTGCGGTTGGCCGATGCGGCCGAGCGGGGTTTGCGCTTCGATCTGTTTGCGGAAATCGCTTTCGGCGAAGCCGGCGCCGTGCATGCCTTCGGTTTCGACCATGCCGGGGTTGATCGCATTCACGCGGATGTTGCGCGGGCCGAGTTCCTTGGCGAGCGACCTGGTCACGGCGTCGACGGCCCCTTTGGTCGCGCTGTAGACCGCAGCGGGCGCGACCGCCATCGTTGCGACCAGCGAACTGATATTGATGATGCTCCCGCCCGCCGCGCCGAAGTGCTTGACCGCTTCCTTCGAAGCGAAAATGAGACCGAGAACGTTCAGATCAAACTGCTTGTGGAAATGCTCTTCGGTGACGTTCTCGAGCGGGGCGAATTCGTAAATGCCGGCATTGTTGACGAGGATGTCGAGCCGGCCGAACGCCTTCTTGGCTTCGGAAAACAACCGCTCGATTTCCACTCTCTTCGCGACGTTTGCCTGCACTGCGACGGCTTTGCCGCCGTTCTTGGCAATTTCGGCGACCACGTGGTCGGCGCCTTCGCGGCTGGTGGAGTAGTTGACGACCACGGCGGCCCCTTCGTCCGCCAGATGCTTGGCGATCGACGCGCCGATGCCCTTGGACGCGCCGGTAACAATCGCCACTTTGCCCGCAAGTTTCTTCGCCATGACAAGGCTCCTTTGGATTGACATTGTGTACTGACAGGTACAATATAATGGCATAGACACATGGAGTCAAGCCGACTATTGTACTAATTGGTAAAAAATTCCGCAGGAGCTCGCGATGCCGCTCGGACGTCCCCGCGCCTTCGATATCGACAAGGCCCTCGATCGGGCGCTGGACGTGTTCTGGCGCAAGGGTTACGAAGGCGCCTCGCTTCCCGATCTCACCAAGGCCATGGGCATCAATCGCCCGAGCCTGTATGCGGCGTTCGGCAATAAGGAGGCGCTCTTTCGCAAGGCTCTCGATCGTTATGCCGAAGGGCCGGCCGGCTATGTGTTCGAAGCTTTGAATGAGCCAACGGCCCGCGCCGCGGTCGAGCGGCTGCTGTTCGGCGGCATCGACCTGGTCACCGACCCGCGGAATCCGCACGGCTGTTTGATGGTTCACGGCGCGCTGGCGTGTGGAGAGGCAGGCGATTGCATCCGCCAGGAACTGGCTTCGCGCCGTGCCGCGGGCCAGACGGCGCTGCGTAAGCGGTTCGAGCGGGCGAGAGCCGAAGGCGACTTGCCGCCTGATTCGAACCCCGCCGATCTGGCCCGATACATTGTGACCGTGATGCACGGAATGGCGGTTCAGGCCGCCAGCGGCGCGAGCCGTAAGCAACTGCGACGGGTCGCGGAGACGGCCCTACGCGCCTGGCCGGCTTGAGTCATGGTTTGACCCGACTCGGGCACTGTCCTAGTGTTGGGCAAGTCGCTCGCCCGACATGGACAAGGAATCCGCATGTCAGTGCGCGAATCGACTGACTCCGAGACACCACAAACCGCAGCCATCGAGCGCCGCACCTACGTGCGCTTGGCCAGCGATCTGGAGGCGACCTGCCGCTCGGCCGGCGCCGTCCGCGAAGTCGGCTGGCCCGGAAGCGTGCACGATATTTCCCAAGGCGGCATCGGCTTGCTGCTCACGCATTGTTTTCAACCGGGAACTGAGTTAGCGGTCGAACTCCGGGAACACACGGGCGCGATCCGCCGCGTCGTGCGCGCCCGCGTCGTTCACGCCTCCGCCACGACCAACGGCGGCAATTCCTGCTGGCTGCTCGGCTGCGCCTTCGACACCCCGCTCACGGAAGAAGAACTCGAAGCCCTGCGCTGACGCCGCGACGGTCAACTTCTGCCTCAACAGGCTCTCGTTCGCCCGACTTGGATGATCGTCGCGAGTAGCGCGCGCGGTTCATGACGTGGCGGCGCTGGCCGTGGGCACGCTCGCACCGGCACGACACGCGGGAATTGCCGCGTTCACGGCGATCGGCCGATGTGCGATTCTCGGCGGCAACCAATGCCTTGACGATGACTTGCGGAAAGTGTCATCACCTTACCGCAATCGGCAGATTTGATCGCGCAGGCCTCCGAAAAAGCAACAACTTTCGGTCGGGGTAGTGTAAACTGATTCAAGCCGAGTTCAGTGCAGGATCGACGCTGATCGCGGTTATGAAACTTGTCTCGCGTCCGTTGTGGAAGGCCGCAATGATCAAACGAATGCACGTCGAGGACTTCAAAGCACTTCGACATGTCGAAGTGGATTTGGAGCCGTTCACGGTATTGATTGGGCCAAATGACACAGGAAAGTCCTCATTTCTTGAAGCGGTTTATGCATTCTCCGAAAGTACCCGTAGCCCATTGGCGAATTGTTTTTGGTCTTCGTGGCAAAATCGCGAACTAGTTTGGAATCGGTTGCCGGATAAGCAAGTGCGTCTATCTGGCGTTTTAGGCGAATCGTCGAAGGACTCGAAAGGAAATGCGAAACCCAACGAACTCACATACTCTTTGTGGCTAGGATTCGCGACAAATCGGCAATGCCGATTAATGGAAGAGCGCGTCGGAATTTCTGCAACTGGAAAAGGAGAAGAAGTCCGCCATCGGACGAATTCCGCAGAAACAACTGTTCGCTCGTTGAAAGATGGTCACACGTATCAAGAATTCCAAGATCGACTTTCGCGCGTAGTGGCTACATTGTCACCCCCGATCTTGGCTCGCTGGGATGTAGAAGAACTCGCCACACCCTCGCGGCTTCCGCCGAATCGCAACTACCCGTTCGATCCATCCGGTTATGGACTGGCAACATGCATTGCCGAGATGAAGCTCGGCGCGGGCGGTCAATTCGAATCACTGCGGAAAGATTTCTGTGAGCAATTTCCAGGCTTCAAAGATATTGTCATCCAGCGAGCGGACGTCCAAAGCGTTGAACGAACTCCATTCTTTGAAAAGCACATAGGTTCGCGGGGTGAGGGCTATGCGCTTGTATTAGTCCGCACCGATGGTATTGAAATCCCGGCCGGGTTGGCTTCGGGTGGCACGCTTGTCACGTTGGCATTCTTGACGCTGATTCATCTTCCCGAGCCCCGAAAGTTGCTACTGATCGAGGAACCCGAAAACGGACTACATCCTGGACGACTAAAAGAAGTCATTACGATTCTTCGCCGATTGGTGGCTGCACGAAATGATACCCAAGTCATCATCACAACGCATTCACCACTGCTGCTCGATTTCGTTGAGCCCAACGAAGTGCGCGTCTTCTTGCGGAACAAGAATGACGATGTCGAGGTCTTCAACGTGGCCGATGTGCCGGACATCGGCGACCGGCTCAAGTATTTGATGCTCGGCGAATTGATCTACAACGAAGGCGAAGAGGAATTGGTGAAGGAAATCCGGCAACATGAAAGTGCTCATTCTGGGCGAGGGGCCGACTGATCTCGGGCGAGCCGAAATCGACGGTACGCTTCAACTGGAGGGCGCGTTGCCTATTCTGGTCCGGAAACTGATTTCTGATCCTTCATCCGAAACGCCGATTGAGATTCGCGGCATCGAGTACAAGAAGCTCCGGCTATTCGGTGGGGTGTCCGGTAAGAGACGTTCATCAAAAGGATACGTGAACAAGCTCCGAGCCTTGATTGGCCTCAGAGAAGGCCGCGAGGCCGATGCGATCGTGGCAGTCGTCGATCGGGATGGCGAGCGATTCAACGACCGAATTGACGATCTGAACGACGGACGCGAGGAATTGAGCCGGGCCGGCAAGGCCTGTGCAGTCGGCATGACCATCGAAGAGCTTGAAGCCTGGCTACTAGCAGACGAAAAAGCACTGCGAATCGCTCTCGAAGACGAATCGATTCAGCGCCAACCCGACCCAGAGAAGCTGAGCGCTCGTGACGAGAAGAACGACCGAAACCCAAAGGGCCGTCTCGAACGCCTCATGGTTGCCGCGCTGGAGGGCGAAATTCCACAAAGCGATTTTCCCGAGCATTATGCCGCGATCGCCCGAGAAATTGATCTGGCGGTCTTGGACCAACGTTGCCCAGAGGGATTTGGGCCGTTCGCGCAGCAAGTTCGCGAATTGGTTCCAAGAGGAAGTTAGAAAGAAATCAGTGTCAGGATAATCGGCGGGTGGCCGGGGCGGAGTCTTCGAAGCCCCGGTTTCGCGCCGCGGCTTCGAAGGCTTCCCCGATCGCGTCGCTAGCGCGGTGCCTCTTCTTGAGTTTTCGTTCCGGTTTTTTTCGTGTTGCCGTCGATCTTGACCTCGACGCCGTTTGGCGTCGTGAGCGTCCCGGACATTTTCATTTCCATCGTCATTTCCATGACGCCGTTACTGTTGCCGCCGTCGATGCAGCCGTCGAAGCGCAACGATAGTTTGGCTTTCGATCCTTTGTCCAAGGCGACCGTCATCGCGCCCGCGCCGAGTTTGGTCATGGCCAGTTCGAAGTCAATTTGGAAAGCACCGTACTGCTTGCCGTTCTTGGTGTAGGCTTTCGTCAATTTGCCCGAACCGGTCGATTGGGCCGTGTCGAATGTTATCTTCGCGTCTTCACCCAAGTCTTTGGCGACCGCGTCCAGGTCCAGCTTCCACGTTTCGTTGACGCCGACCGGGTTTTTCGGGAACAGCAGGTCCTCGAATTCTGATTCCTTTTCCTTCGTTCGATTCTTGAATTCGTCGGCAAGCATGGCGGCGTCATCGCCGGTCAGCTCTTTGCCGTCGACGGTGAATTTGTATTTCGCGCCCGCCCGCACAATGAGCACCTCTTTGCCGATGAACGACGGCGTGATCTTTCGGCCGTTTTCAGTGAATTCGGCCTTTTCATACGTCCGCCGAATCTTCGTCGCGCGCTTCTCCGGCTCCTTTTCAACAATCTCCTCCTTGTACGTTGCCGATCGAACCGACTCTTTGTTGTCGGGCCGGGTCATGCCCATCGCCGTGTACGACATTTTCGAGACATCGCTGTCTTTCTCGGTCGTCATGACCACATCGCCTTTCGCGTCGGGCTTGATCTTGATGGTGTACTTCTCCTCCGCGGCCGCCTGGGCGCAGAGACAAACGGCCAATGCCAACAAGGACAGCGAGCGGGTCATGATTATCACCTCGGGTTGAGAGCCAGGTTCCTCACGCGTTTCTCGTAAGCGAGTCTACCGCAGGAACATTGACCGGTAAAGCGCCCGGCAAGTTGGCACGGAGAGATCAATGAAACATTCTTCCAGCAACCGGGCTCTGCCGGCAAAGCCCAGTCACGAGATTGGCTCGACGCTCGCCAAATCCATCGCCTACCACACGCGGGGTTCGCGCGTATCGAGCAGATACGCCGTGCCGAAGGCGGCGGCGTCGAGGAGGTCGTCGTGCGAGGTGACGCCCTTGACCTTCGAGCCGTAGCGGGTTTGCGCGACCATCAAGTCTTGATGCCCGCGAAGGCCGCGTTGGATTCGGAACAAAACAGGTCCGGGTGCCAGCGGCGGCCGGCGTCGTCGAAGGGGAAGCTGTCAAATGCGGGAAGAAAAAAAGTAGAACGGAATTTATTCCGTTCGACAAAGCGAACGGAATAAATTCCGTTCTACTTTCCCGACTTGCATCCGGCAATATACTGACGTATACTTAGTTACTTCGTTGTCATTTCGACGGGGCACTTCAGGTGCGCGCATTTCAGAGGGTTCGATCGTGGTCAATCCATTTCTGATCTTGTGGAACAGGGCTCGCGGCGGCGTGTTCGAGTCGAATGTAACAAATGCCACCATTTTTTTGCGAGCACGTCGCGCGGATGGGAAGATCGGTCACGGCAACGAGTTGCGTCAAAACCAATGCTTGCGGGCTGCAAGTCAATTGTGGCATTTTGTTGCATTGGAGCCAGTCGCCGATCCACGAGCGACGGCGATTTCGGCCGGCGGCAGAAGGCCGAAAGCCGCTTGTTACCATTCCGCTGCTTGCAGTCAGCCCCGCTCGGGCATTACAATCATCTCACCTTGTGAAATGCACCGGAGGACTTCCGCGATGGCCCGCTTCTTCTGCATTGCTTCCGCGTTGATGCTCGTTGCGAGCCTTTCGCTCGCCCAGGACAAACCCAAGGCCGAAAAGCCTGCCGCGCCGCCAGTGGTTGGGGTTGACAAACCGGCAGACAAACCCGCGACGCCCGCATCGGACAAGCCGGCGCCGCCCACGCCCGGCACCGTGCCGGAGAAGGAGCCGGCCCCGGCGCCCAACTCCGTCGAAGTGACCTTCGCCGACGGCAGCGTGGTGAAACTCTCGTTGCTCGAATCGAAGCTCGACGTGTCCACCCGCTTTGGCAAGTTGTCGGTGCCGATCGGCGAAATCCGCAAAATCGAGATGGGCATCCGCTATCCGGACGGCGCGCTGCAAAAAATCCAGACCGCCATCGTTCAGCTGGGCGATCCGGACTTCAAGAAACGCGAAGCGGCTTCGAACGATTTGATCGCCTATCGTGAGTTGGCTTATCCGTTGGTCCGTCGCGCGGTGAGCGAAGGCAATGCCGAGGCCCAGAAGCGGGCCAAGGCCGTCCTGGAAGATCTCCGCAAGCGCATTCCCGAAGACCGGTTGGCGATGAAGGAATTGGACACGGTCACCACGGCGGATTTCCCAATCGCGGGGCACATCGAAGCGTCTGCCTTCAAAGCAAGTTCGCCGTTGCTTGGAGCGGTGGACGTGAAGTTGTTCCAGGTGCGCGGCATTCGCTGGCTGGGCCACTCGAACGAAGTGACGTTGACCGTTGACGCGTCCAAGCACGGCGGGCCGGGTGAGAATTGGTTCGACACGGGTCTGGACATGAGCGGCGACCGGCTGACGATAGTCGCGACGGGAACGGTGGACGTGATGCCGAACAATCCCGGGCAATACATGGCCGGTCCGGACGGGTTGCGCCAGGAGTTGGGTTTCGGTCGCGGGAACGGAGCTCTGGTCGGCCAGCCGGGAGCGCTGATTGCGAAGATCGGTCAGTCCGGGCAGCCGTTTCTGATCGGCTCCAAGCACGATTCGACTCCGCGCAGCGACGGGCGCTTGTATTTGCGGCTCGAGCCGAGTCCGTGGCGAGTGGCGCAAACGGGCAATTTTTCCGTGAAGATTGTCACCGGGAAGTAAGCGATCCATGAAAACGACGCTCATCATTTGCGGATTCGCGCTCTTCGTGCTGGCTTCGTCGCCTGCCGAAGAGCCCAAGAAGCCCGTCGCGTCCAATGCCGAGGTGCGGTTGATCGACAACAGCAAGATCGTGTTGACCTTGCTGGACTCGATGGTTCCCATTCAGACCCCGCACGGAAAGTTGATGGTGCCGTTGGCCGAAGTTCGCAAGATCGAATTCGGCTTCCGCGTGCCGGAGGAGATTGCGAAGCAAATTGACGCGGCGATGGCCGATCTGGCGGACATGGACACGCGCAAGCGCGATTTGGCGGGCGAGCGATTGCTGAAGATTGGCCCGAGGGCTCATCCGGCCGTGGTGCGAGCCAGCAAGGGCGCGAACCGCGACCTGGCGATTACGGCCCGGCAGTTGCTCGAGAAGTTTCAGGAGCGGTTTTCGGAAGAGCGCTTGCCTAGGCACGAGATGGACGTGATTCACACCGACGACGCCAAGATCGCCGGGCGGATTGAAATCACGGGCGTGCGCGTGCTGACTCCGCAATTCGGCGACAAAACCCTGAAGCTGGCCGACATCATGAGCGTGCGCTCGATCTTGCCCGGTGCGCCCGACTCGGAGGTAGTTACCGTCTTGCCGGGCCCGGACAATTTGTTGAACCACCAGGGCCAGATCGGCAAAATCTACCATTTCAAGGTGACCGGGGCGAACAGCGGCACGGTTTACGGCACCGAGATCTACACGCTGGATTCGCATCTGGCCACGGCCGCGGTGCACGTGGGCGCGTTGAAAGTAGGCCAAACGGGCACGATCAAGGTGACCATGATGGCGGGTCAGAACGCCTATCAGCAAACGACGCAAAACGGCATCACGAGCAATGCATGGGGTCAGTACAGCGGCTCGTACAAGGTAAGCAAGCTGGGGGGCGAGTGAGTTTTTCTCTTCGGCCCCTCACGGATCCGAAGCGGCGGCGTTGGATATGTGGCGGCGAATACGCTGCCCGCCGCCATTACTCAACTTCGGAGTCAACCATGACGCTTCGTCTGTTTTCCATCGCCGGTGTCGCCTTGGCCGCCGTGCTGGCCGTAAGCCCTGCCGCTCGGGCCGATGACAAGGCCGACAAGAAGAAAAACAAGAACAAAGGCCCGGATGTCGAAGCCATTTTCAAGAAGATCGACGCCAACAACGACGGCAAGCTCAGCCCTGCTGAATTCGCGAAGGCCGGCGAGGAACTCAAGAAAAAGAAGGAAGGCGAAGGCGCGAAGAAGGCCGGCAAGGGCGGGAAGCACGCGGAGGCGCTATTCGCCAAATTGGATACCGATAAGAACGGCTCCCTCTCGCTCGATGAGTTTCGCAAGGTCGTCGAAGTGATGAAGGAAATGAAGGCCAAGAAGGCGAAGTGAAGTGAGTTTCATCGCTCGACGCGGTTGCGGCCGTTTTTCTTGGCGCGATAAAGGGCCTGATCGGCGGCGGAGACGAGGGCGGCGGGGTCGGACATGTCGGCCGTGAATTGAGCCAGGCCAAAGCTGCAAGTAACCGGACGCCAGGTCCACGAGGCTTCTTCGAACGATTTTTGAGTGCGCTCGGCGAGCACCGTGGCGCCGTCGGCGTCGGTGCTCGGACACAGAACGGCGAATTCTTCGCCCCCGAAGCGGGCAATCACGTCGGTGTTGCGGGACGCGACTCGCAGCAACTTACCCACCGTTTGCAGCACGTCGTCGCCGGCTGGGTGGCCGAACGTATCGTTGAACATCTTGAACCGATCCACGTCCAGCAGGATGAGCGAGAGCGGCGTGCCGTAACGTTGGGCGCGCATGAATTCCTCTTTCAGCCGCTTTTGCAGGACGATGCGGTTGAAGAGCCCGGTGAGCGGATCGATGGTCGCCATATCCTTCAAGCGCAGGTTCGCTTGTTCGAGCCGGGCGTTGGTGGCTTCAAGGTCTTTGCGATATTCGTCCAGCATGTCTTCGAGACGCCGGCGTTCCGTTGCGTCCCGGAAAATCCCGCGAGCCAGGTACGGCTTGCCGTCGCGGAAGCTGCAACTGATGTCGCCCTCGACCACGATGATCTGGCCGGACTTGGCGACGAACTTCGCCACAATCGTGCCGACCGTCTCGCCGGCCAGGGCCACATCGTAGGCGCGAAGGAGATCGGGTAAGCTCTCCGCGTGGACAAATTGTTCGAGTGTCAGCTTCGGCACTTCTTCTTCGACGTAACCCAGTTTCTCGCGCCAAGCGCGATTGACGTAGTGCAGATGGCCGTCCGGGCCGGCGCATTGGATCAAGTCGCTGGCATTCTCGAAGAGATCGCGGAAGCGATCTTCGCTTTCGCGGCGGGCTTCCTCGGCCTGGCGCTGGGCGGTCACGTCGAGTATCTGCCCGACAAAGTGCAACGGTCGACGGTCCGGACCGCGAACCAGCGATGCATTCACCATCGCCCATACCACTTGCCCGTCTTTGCGAAGGTAGCGTTTTTGGATTTGGTACGATTCGGCTTTGCCGGAAAGCAATTCGCAATCGTTTGTAATGCTCAGGCCGACGTCGTCGGGATGGGAAATCTCGACGAACGTGCGGCGGCATAATTCCTGTTCGGTGTAGCCGAGCATCCGGCACAAGGCGGGGTTGACTTGCAGGTAATATCCGTCGGTTGAGACGAGAGCCATGCCCACGGGTGAATGCTCGAACGCTCCCTTGAAGCGCTCTTTGCTTTCGTGCAGGGCTTGTTCGACGCGGCGTCCCTCGGTGGCGTCGCGAGCCACCAGGACGAAACCGGACTCGTCGTTTTCCCGGATCGGCCGGATCGTCAAGCGACCCGGAAAAGAACTGCCGTTCTTGCGGACAAACGTCCAATCGCGTTCGTCGATCTGCGAGCGAGCGACTTCGGCCGTCAAAACGTCCAATCCCGGTTCGACGCGCCGCCCCAATTCGCGCGTCAATTCACGCGCGCGCCTCACCATATCGCCGCGTTCGAGTAGATGCAGCGGCGAACGGCCAGCGAGTTCCTCCGGCTCGTAGCCGAACGAGTGCCGCACCGCCCCGCTGCAATAGCGGACGATTCCATCCACGTCGGTTGCCAGCACCGCGAAGTCGGCCGCGTCCAACACGGTCCGGACCCATTCGCTGGCTTCCCAGGCGATTCTCTCCAGTTGCTCCACCAAAACCGCTCCTGTCCGCCTATTGGGCCGCACCATGCCCAATTCGGCTTTGCGTGAAGGATACCTTGCTTTTGGCCCACTGACAACGCGCGGACCACCGGCCACGGCCCGGAAAAAATGCTACGGTTGCGCCGAAGTCTTGGTTTTTCGAGGTTTGTCCATGAACGATCAAGCCCGCGAAGCCCTTGGTCGCGTTCTCCGCAACTACGGCCCCAGCATCTGCAACACGCCGCGCAGCTGCGAGATGTTTATTCGCCAGGAATGCGGGGCCTATCCGGAAGAATCGCGTGCGCTGATCGAGGCACTGCGGCAAGGCGTTACTTCGGAACTACTTACCTATCAGCCCGTGGAAAGCACCTGGGATCCGCTCGCCGACAAACTGCGGACAAGGTTGAAGTCCAAAGGCATGGGCGAAACGGAAGGCGCCTGGGCTGTGGACGCCTGGGCCAAAGCGCTCGGACGCCACCCTGAAACTTTCAACTCGGCGCCACTGGTCCAAGAAGTTCCGATTCCGACCTACACGCCCGCGACCCCGCGGCAACTGAAAATGGCCATGACGGCGGTGGTCGCGGCTGGTGGCGGACTCGGCGCGGCTTGCGGGGCGATTTTGATCCCAGCCGCTCTGCTCATCACCGCGGCATCCTCCAAGATCGAGTTCGTCAGTCAACCCGTTCGCTCTTCGTCCCGATCCGATGTGTGGGTCACGGTGATCCTGGTACTGATGTTCTTTTCCGGGATCAGCGCGGTCGCCGGAGCGGTCGGCGCAGCGGTCGGCTGGTTGTACGGCAAGGGCGATCGCGGCCATTGGAGCGGTTTCGCCACCTCCTTCGGCGCCGCCTTTGCTAGCTCCGCCTTGGGCAGCTGGGCCTGCGGAGTTTTCGGAGCCGCCTTCGGCGCGTTGATCGCCTCCTTCTGCGCGGCCACCACCACGGCGCGCCGCGGCGGGTTCGCTTGAGCGGCCTACGAGTCATGTTGATTTCATTTTGACAGTTTCAAGTCGGCAACGCTACTCACAGCCTTGATTGTCGGATGATGCCGCAGTATCGTGGTCCGGCAGTAGTGGCCGTACGAAAATCGAGAGGACATGCGGCATGAGCCACATCAGGTCGCCGTACCGAGTGTTTGCGGTCGTTGCGATTTGCATCGTGCCAGGTGAAGGAAGAGCCCAGGAAAAGCCGAGCGACTCGGTCATTCGGCCCTTCAAAATCGCCGTGGACGACGCGGTCTTGCGCGACTTGAAGGAGCGCCTGGCCCGCACGCGCTTCCCCGACCAGGTCGAGGGCTCCGGCTGGGACTACGGCGTCGATCTCAAGTACATGAAGAGCTTAGTTGCTTATTGGCGCGACACGTACGATTGGCGCGCTCACGAGAAGAAGTTCAACGAGTTCGATCAGTTCGAAACCACCATCGACGGCTTGAAGATCCACTTCATTCATGTGCGTTCGAAGGAGAAGAACGCGCTGCCGCTTGTCATCACTCACGGCTGGCCGGGGTCGGTTTACGAGTTTTACAAAATCATCGGCCCGCTCACCGATCCAGTCGCGCACGGCGGCAAAGCCGAAGATGCCTTTCACGTTGTTTGCCCGTCGCTGCCGGGTTTCGGCTTCTCCGCCAAGCCGAACGAGAAGGGTTGGAGTTCGCAGCGCATGGCGGAGACGATCGCGAAGTTGATGGCCCGGCTGGGTTACGAGCGTTACGGCGCGCAGGGCGGCGATTGGGGGGCGGGCGTCACGCGTTGGCTGGCCGGCGGCGACGGCGGGCACTGCATCGGCGGGCACAGCAATTTCCCGAGCGGCAGCCGGCCGACCGACGACCCGATGCGCGGCGTGACACAGCGCGAAGTGGATCGCTTCGAGCAGCGCCGAAAGGAACTCAACGATCACTATGGCTACGGCGCCATTCAAGGCTCGCGCCCGCTGACATTGGGCTACGGCCTCAACGATTCGCCCGCCGGTCTGGCCGCCTGGGTGGTGGACAAGTTCTGGGCCTGGAGCGACCACGGAGGGGATCTGGAGAAGAGCTTCACCAAGGATGAGCTTCTAACGAATGTGATGATCTATTGGGTGACCGAAACCATGCCGTCCTCGGTGCGAATCTACTTCGAATCGTCGCACAACAGCCCGCGCCCCGCGTCGATGAAGCCCTGGACGAACACGGGCAAGCCGGCGCCGATGGGCTATGCTCTGTTCCCGAAGGAAATCAACGTCTCGCCGCGAGCGTGGGTCGAACGCGCCAGCGGCGGTTCGCTGACCCACTGGACCGAGATGCCCAAAGGCGGCCACTTCGCGGCGCTGGAGCAGCCAACGCTATTGGTAAATGACGTGCGCTTGTTCTTCCGCAAGCTGCGGTAAAACAGAGCGATTATGAGGCGTAGCGTGGAAACTCGTCCCGGTGTAGAATCATTCTCATGGCCGGAGTCAAACTCAAGCCCTTTTCGCTCGACCGAATGGTGGAAGCCGTGGAAGCGGTGCGCGATCGATTGCTGCGCGCGAGCGCGGCCTTGGAGAAGGCCGGCATTGCCTACGCCGTCGTGGGTGGAAATGCCGTCGCCGCGTGGGTGAGCCGCGTGGACCGGGCCGCGGTGCGCAACACGCAAGACGTCGATATCATGATTCGGCGGGCCGATTTTCCGGCGGTGATGGCGGCGATGGAAGCGGCCGGCTTCATTCACGCGGAAGTGCTGGGAGTGGACATGTTTCGCGACGGCCCCGACGGCAAGCCACGGGACGCCGTTCATATCCTGTTCGCGAATGAAAAGGTGCGCGAAAACGATCCGCTTCCGAATCCGGATGTCGCCAACGTGATTGTTGCACCCGAAGCCTATCGGGTATTGGCGTTGGAAGAGCTCGTCCGGATGAAACTCATCTCGTATCGGCGAAAGGATCAGGTTCACATCGACGATTTGATTGACTTGAAGTTGGTGGACGCTGCCTGGTGCGACCGCCTGCCTTCGGAACTGGTGGAACGGTTGCGACATCTCCTCGCCACCCCCGGCGCTTGAGCGATTGCCCTTTTCATCTTCGCCAATTCAGCGTATACATCGGCTCTTGTGTCTTTTGGGCGAGGGTGCGCCTTTTATGGCCGATTCCGACTCGCAGGTGGTGGAAACCACCCGGCTCACCAAGATTTACCAGAGCCGCCGGATTGCCATCAACGACGTGTCGTTGACCATCGAGCCGGGCCACGTTCTTGGTCTGCTCGGGCCCAATGGCGCGGGCAAAACCACCCTGCTGCGCCTCATTCTGGGACTGCATCGGCCGACCGCCGGCGCCGTGAAGGTCTTCGGCAAGCGCATGACCGCCAACGCCGCCGAGTTGCGCC
>JBGQCZ010000015.1:0-19204 GCA_041495645.1 Gemmataceae bacterium
CCCCAACAAAGGGAGGGGGTGGGTGGTTCATTGGTCCCAAGAAGCGCCCCTCCTCGAGGCCAGCCCCACCCTAGCATACTGTACGTCAGTACACAATGTCAAAAAACCTCGGCGTTGTGCCTCCCGCAACATGCCGCCATGGCCCCAGTAATTACCCTAAGAACGCTTTTCTTTATTGAAATCTTCGTCGTTGATTGCTTTCAGCTGGAAGTGACTGGGCATGCGAATTGTTCATAGGGCGGCCGTCCAATGACAACAACTCACTTCTTCACCTAAATCACTGTATACCAAATTCTTACGACTAGTGAGCTCTATTTTTCCCGCCACACTATTTGGTTTCCAACACCGATGCTCCGCGGCGATGTTTCGAATTCATTTGCAACCTCAAATTTGCAATTCCCAGAGTATGACATATTCTTGGTTTGCGGATTGTAACGATTGTGACAGGCCTCAACCCCGTTACCCCCTCGAGGCGATCGTGCACCCGAATCTCGTAGCCGAAATCGCACCCGATTTGGCCAAAACCGGCCAGTCCACCGACAACAATTTTCAGGACGTTGAGTCCCACGGCACCATCACGACCCGAGTCGTTCCGCGGCCGATTTCTTCGCAAAAGACGATGTGCCCGTCGGTAGGCGACTCGTTGCTTCACTTCAAACTGGTTGGAGACCTTGGCGTCGGCGCGTTTAGCCGGGTGTTTCTGGCATCGCAACGGGATCTCGGCGGACGGCTAGTCGCGCTCAAGGTTTCCGAATGCGCGGACGTGGAACCGCAGCGGCTTGCCCGGCTCCAACACTCCAACATTGTGCCAATATTCTCGGTGCACCACTTCTTCCAATTCCAAGTGGTGTGCATGCCCTATGTCGGTTCCCACACGCTGGCCACGGTCCTCAAACACCAAGGCTCGCGGCCTCATAGCACCGGCCGTGAGTTGGTCGACACGCTGCGAAGCAAGTTGTCTCCGGCCGCGGTGACTCGCAGCGACAACGATCAACCGACCGATGTGCCGGATCGACAGCCTGTCACTCCCTTATCGCCCAACCTGGAGCTTCTCAATCGACTAAGCCACGTCGAAGCGGTCCTGTGGATTGCGGCGCGCCTGGCCGACGGTTTGGCACACGCTCATGATCGCGGCATTCTTCACTGTGACCTAAAGCCACAAAACGTGCTGCTGTCTGATGATGGCCAACCGATGCTGCTGGATTTCAACGTGGCGTTGGACTGCCGGCCTGGCGCCGAGCGCCAGGGTTATCTGGGCGGCACGGTGCCGTACATGGCGCCCGAACATTTGAAAGCCGTGATCAGCGGCACACCCGATATCGACGCACGAGCCGACCTTTATTCGCTTGGCGTTATCCTGTTTCAGATGCTGACGGGGCACGATCCGCATGATTTGCCGTCAACCCGCCCGCACGATACGCCGTTCACGCTCTTGAGCGTGCGCCGCCGCAAACCCGACCTGCCCAGCAAATGGAACAAGCTCGTCACTCCCGCGGTCGACGCCATGGTGCTGAAATTGCTGGCGCCCGACCCGAATCGGCGCTATGCCAGCGCGGCGGACTTGCGCGAGGACTTGGAGCGGCATCTTGCCAACCAGCCATTGGCCCACGCGCCCAACATCTCCGTCCGAGAACGCGGCCGGAAATGGCGCCGGCGCAATCCCCGCTTGGCGGCTGGCCTAGCCGTCGCCGCCGCGGCGCTCATGTTTCTAGTCATGCCAGCTACCGCGATGGCGGTTCGTTACGATCAAAAGGCGAAGCATGATCTGAAGGTTCAGAGCGCCGAAGCCGCCCTTCAGTGCACGAGTGCATTAGAACAGGCTCGGGTCGCTCAGGTTCTGCTTTCGAGTCAGCAAGAGAACCCCGAAATCATCGAGCAAGGATACGTCCTTGGACAAAAGCTGTTGGCGGACTACGGCATCGGCAAAATCGCGGACTGGCAAGCGCAGCCGCTGTTCAGTCTCTTGCCGACGTCCGAGCAGAACGAACTCCGTCGCGAATTGGGAGAATTGCTGCTGTTGTTGTCTCGCGGCGAACTGGCACGCGATCCGGCGGCCTTTGGCGCGGCTCTTCAGTGGAATCGCATGGCCGAAGTTTGCTTCTCGCCGGACGAACGCCCCAAGTGGCTGTCGCGGCAACGAGCGAACCTGCTTGCTTCGTCTCCGGGCAGCGCGGACCCGCTTCCGGGCGACTACCAATCTGATCTCGACGCGTATCACGAGGGACTAGAGCTGGCCACCAAATGCCGCTTCTCGGAGGCGCTGGCCAAGTTGATCCCATTCACTGACCGGCATCCGAGCCACTTCATGAGTTGGTTCGTGCGCGGCGTGAGCCACGACGGCGTGGGGCAGTCCACGGATGCCGCCGCGGCATTCACCGTTTGTGCGGCGTTGAAACCCAAGATGCCGTGGCCTCACTTCAATCGAGGTCTGGTGCGTCTCAATCAACGTCGATTCGACGCGGCCGAAGAGGACTTTTCTGAAGCGCTGCGATTGTCGGGCGAATCAGCCGACACCAAGGAACTGAAAACAATGGCCTTGATCAATCGGGCCGTCGCGCGAAGGGGCCGGCGCGATTGGGCCGGGGCCGAGAAAGACCTGACTGCGGCCTTGGATCGCCCCAACGCCCCAACCCGAGTTTACTTCTTGCGGTCACAAGTCCGCCGCGAAGGGGGCAACATCCCCGGCGCTCAGAAGGACGCCGACGAGGCGTTCAAACGAACGCCCACCGACTGTGTTAGCTGGGTCATCCGAGGCGTTTGGCAGATTGCGGCATCGCCCGAGCAGGCGATCAAGGACTTTGACGAAGGACTTAAGCTAAACGCTCAATCGCGTGATGCGATGCAGAACAAGGCCGTGGTTTTGGCCGATTACCTCAAGCGTCCCGCGGACGCGGTCAAAGTCATGGATCAACTGTTGGAGTCATACCCTGCGTATCTTGAGGCACGAGCCGGACGAGGCGTATATCGTGCTCGTTACGGCGACGCGAAGGGGGCCAGACAGGATGCGGCCGATTGCCTACGCGATGAGCCAAGTGCCTTTCGCTACTACCAGGTAGCCGGCCTGTTCGCCCAGCTTGCCGGCCATGAGAACGATGGCCAGGCGAAGCGAGAAGCGTTTCGTTTGTTGGCCTTCGCCCTGAGGTCCGGCTTCGGCGATCTGGCCATGATGGAAAAAGACCCAGACCTCGACCCGATTCGGAACACCGAAGAGTTCCGGTCACTTGTGACCCACGCAAAAGCCCTGCAGCGTCCGTAGTTATTTTGTGTCGCGGCGTTTTTTTTGGCGGATAAACGCGTGCGACGCGGTTCTCCTGTTTGGACATTGTTTAATCCGCCGCTTCGCCCCCCGAGGCAGGCTGATATGCGTCCGACCATTTCATTGCGGCTCGAGCACTTGGAAGACCGCGCCGTTCCTGCCACGTTCGGCAATCCATGGCCGGATGGGTCGAACATCACTCTGAGCATCGTGCCGGACGGCACTGACATCCACGGCTCCGGCAGCAATCTCGCGCAACTTCTGTCGGGACCGAACGGTGACGCGGCCAAAGAGAGCATCTTGCGTGCGTTTCAGACCTGGGTTGCCAACGCGAGCATCAATATTGGGCTCGTGGCTGACGATGGCAGTGCATTCAACGCGGCTGGGGAGGTTCAGCACGATCCGCGCTTCGGCGACATTCGCATTGGCGGTCGAAACTGGGCTTCGGATGTGCTGGCGCTGACCACGACATTCAACTATTTCAATACAGAATCGGGAAATGTGGCCCTGAACACGGCGGCCGGAGTAGTGGACACCCACGACCTGCAGACCGTCATGTTGCAAGAATCCGGTCATACGTTGGGCGTGGGCAATAGCCCGGACATTAACTCGGTGATGTACGAGTATTATCAGGGAGTTCGCACCGGTCTTTCGGCAGGCGATGTCGGCTCAATTCAGGCACTGTATGGCGCACGCCATGCCGACGCGTTCGAAGGGTTGACCGGCAACAACACGTTCGCCACCGCTACCGCCTACGCAGGTCCACTCGTCGCCGACCTGACGACTGCGGCAGATGAAGATTATTACAGCTTCACGATCGATCCAGCCGCCTCGTCGACCGTCGTTCATTTGCAGGCATCGGGCCTCAGCCTGGTGCAGGCCAAGGTGCAGGTCTTCAACGGCAATGGCGACCTGGTTGGCGAAGGCTCGGCACTGAGTTCCACGCAAAACGACGTCACGCTCAATTTGGAAAACCTGCAGGGCGACGGCACCTATTATGTCCGCGTCAGCAGCAACCGCGCCGATGTGTTTGGAATCGGCTCATACCGACTGTCGGTCGACGGAACGACCGCGGGTGAGGTGAGCACCACGGCGGTCGCTTCGCAAAACGTTGCGGGTGCGTTCGGTTCCTTTGACACTGCTGCCGTGCTTTCTCAAACCGTCGCGGAGATGGATCAACGACTCGACTATGCGGTCCAAGTTTCGCCGGATGCGGGGTCCAATGTTAACTTCTTCCGAGTCCATGCTCCGACCAACAGCGCCGGTCAGACGGTTCACCTGATTGCCTCCGTGGCGGGATTAGGCAGTCTGCAAAACATGCAGTTGGCAGTGTACGATGCCAATCAAAATCTGCTGAATGCCAAGGTGCTAACCGACAGCGCGGGCAGCACGGTGGTCCAGGTTGACAATGTTCAATCGGATGCCGACTACTTCATCAAAGTCAGCGCCGGCACGGGATTCAATCTGACGGTCGATTTCACGTCAAGGGACATTCCCTTCACGCTCGGTTCGATTGGCAACGCCGCGACCATGCAGTCCGCAACCTTGAACGTGGCGCAGAGCCAGGTGCTCTACTATGTGTTGTCGGCGGATGCGGCGAGCGATGTCGCGGTCGTGATGACCATCCGCGACATGAACGGCCAAGTGGTGAGCAGTTTGACGGCGTTCGGGGGCAGCCATCGCAGCACGAGCGTATTCCTGAAAGCCGGATATTATCGCGTTGAGATCACCGCGTTGTTGCCGATCGGCGTCTTCTCCGTGACCAATTTGGCTTACCATCTGGATGCCTGCGGGATCACCGACCCGATCGGAGCTCCGATTGCGGACCCGACCACCACGCCCGTGGGCGGCACGCCGCCTGTTGTCGGCTCCGTGCCCCCTCCGGCCAGCAACGGATCGACGATTTACTTCACCGCCGGCACTCCCGGATCCGGATCGCTCTGGTTCTAAGCAACAAGCGGTGTGGTTGATTGAATTCACTCACAAGTCGACTGGTGGTCCATCCATTTGACGTCGGATGGCGGTTTACGTCAAATCAGCTCACGCGTTGCACGACGATTCTCGATTCCCACTCCTGATAATTGTCTAGCTGCGCGCGAGGTGCACGAAAAGCTCGGGACCGCGAGTCGTCCAGCGATTTGATGGATGCAAATAGGGGTCGAAAGCGCACTCAGTACTGCTTCAGAATCGGCGGCTTGGATTCGATGATCTTGCCTTCGTCGTCGGCCACAAGGAAATAACTGTTGGCTACGCGCACGGAGTTCGAGTCGTTCCCCGCGAATATGTTCACCCGGTAATGATGGTTCCAGAGTCGTCGTACCTGCACACGTTGCAAATCCTCGGGCCGGCCAAGCGTCTGCAAAACATGCTTCACGATGATATCGGTCAAGTTCCGCTCCAGCCCCTTTTCTTCTTCCGGTTGCTGGCTGTCGCGCTTCTTCGTCGCCATTGATGATCTCGGTCTGGTTTGAAGGTCTTCGTGCATCTTAGCTACGGGAATAATGAGGGTCGCGATTAGCTTGGACCCGATGCCTTCAGTTTGTTCTATGAGAAGCCAGGGAAACCGCCGTGGGCCAATGACTCAATTGACTCAATCAAGTATAGCATCGAATCGTTAGGCGCACTCGTCGGCGCGCTGGTAATCGTCCGGGAGCAACAATGAACTATCCGATGGCTGCCCTTTCTGCAATGCTAATATTATTGTGTGGTTCAGTTTTGGTGATAGCGGAATCGCCAGGTCAGGAAGCAATCCGCAAGAAGTTAATGCAGGCCGACAAGGATTTTGCCGCGGCCGCCAAGGTTCGCGGCTCGATGACTGGATGGAATTCATGGCCCCCGACGTGGCCCGCTTGGCCCAGCCCGGAGCGAAGCCGGTCACCGGAAAAGAAGCAGTGCGAAAGGCGGATGCAGCGATTTTCGAGGACAAGACTCGCACAGCACGCTCAGATGGGAGCCGATGGACGCGGGCTGCTTTCTGGGCGACAAACACGGTTTCACAACCGGCAAGTACCAGATGGTCAAACGCGATCCGGATGGAAATGAACGCGTGGTCGGAAAAGGGAGCTATATAACGTGGTGGTGGGGGCGAAAAGATAACGACGGAAAAATGGCGCGCGACCCTGGACACCGGAACGCTGTAATCACTGGAAATGCCCTGATCCAATTGACTGAGGGGAAGCGCGAGGCGCCGTTTTCCCTTCGCTACTTTTGGCACTTCCTCTTGTTTTGCGCCACCCGAATGGATACTCTCAAGACAATGAAGCACGAGATGCTCGGCATTCCCCCCGTCTTAAGACTTCCCGAAAACGTCATGTTGCCGCGCCTCCCCAAAGGCGATTCTGAGTTTCCGCTCCGCATCATGGATATT
The DNA here is from genome assembly GCA_041495645.1 of Gemmataceae bacterium. Taxonomy (GTDB): domain Bacteria; phylum Planctomycetota; class Planctomycetia; order Gemmatales; family Gemmataceae; genus JBGQCZ01. The sequence goes on from JBGQCZ010000015.1 coordinate 6,624, forward strand.
GTTTGGGTGGCCCTCGCCGTGGGATTGATCGTCGCCCAAATCGCGCGCTTGAGCATGATTTCAGAGATCTGGACGTGGACCTCGCTCCTCGCGGTGTTGCTGGCGATGCCGGCGGCGGATTTTGTGTCGGGAATGATCCATTGGACGTTCGACACTTGGGGCAGCGAGAAGACATTCTTCATCGGGTCGCGCCTGATTCGCCCGTTCCGCGTGCATCACACCAAGCCGAAGGATTTGTTGGGGTCGCACTTCTTCACCACGAACGCCGATGCATCTCTGGCCAATATCCCGATCCTTCTGCTGGCCTTTTGCTGCCCCACGGATTGGGAAGCCGGACGGATCGCGGCGGTGTTCCTGGTGGCCCTCGGGACATTCGGGTTGCCGACCAGTCAAATCCACAAATGGTCACACGCCAGCCGCCGGCCGCGCTGGGTGTCTTGGCTGCAGCGCCGCGGACTGATCCTCGGCCCGATTCACCACGCCGTCCATCACGCCGAACCTCATACCGTCAACTACTGCATCACCACCGGCTGGTGCAACGCTCCGCTGTTGTGGATCGGCTTCTTTCCGAAGATGGAATGGCTGGTTTCGAAGCTGACGGGCATGACTCCAAGGAAAGAAGAGCACGACGCGACCAAGCCGGTGTGATCGACACTTCACTTCGCGGTCAATTTAATCGTCGTCGGATTGTTTCGCCATTTGTACTTTGCCGCGAACGAAGCGGGTGTGTGCGTCTCCTGGGCCTTTTCCGCTTGGGCCACATAGATCAATTCCGCATCGGGCTTGTCCGCGCGATAGTGGCCTTCGGCGCCCACGGTGATGATTTGGCCGTCCTCGGCCAGCAGCACGCCGCGGAGTTGGCCGCTGCCAATATCGAAGAAGCGGGTCGTGCGGTCGGAATCGCAGCAAACTACCACGGCTCCTCCAGGCACCCAAGCCACACGTTGCACCGGCGCCATCGCGGGGAAACCAATTACCTTCGCGCCGGTCTTTGCATTCCAGATCTGCAACGTATGGTTGCCGCGGCCGGAGGCGAGCAAGTCGGACGGCGACCAGGCCAGCGACGTCACTTGCGGCGGGCTGCCGGCTTCTTCCAGAGCGTAAATCAAGTTGCCCGACGAGACTTGCCACAAGCGCACGCGGTGATCGTAGTGGCCGCTGGCAAGAATCTTGGCGTCGGGCGACCAAGTCAACGCGAGGATCGCGGATTCGCCGGTTTCGGTGAACTCCTTGCCCGCAGCGCCCGTCTTGGAGTTCCAGGTGCGGACGGTCTTGTCGTTGCTGCCGGAAGCGATTGAGCCAGACTGGCCCGGCGCCCAAGCCAGGGCGGTCACTTCAGCCGTGTGGCCCTTGAGTGTGTGCTTCAATTCGCCCGTTGTCGAGTCCCAAATCAACACGAGCTTGTCCGCTCCGGCCGAAGCGATGGTTTTGCCGTCCGACGAGAAAGCCACGGCCAGCACTGCGGCTTTGTGGGTCGAAAAGGTTTGCAACAGTTTGCCCGTGGCGTATTCCCAGAGGTTGACGGTTTTGTCGTGGCTGGCCGTGGCCAGTGTCTTGCCGTCGGACGACCAGGCCACGGCGGCCACGGCGCCGTGGCGGCCTTCCAACGTGCGCAGCAGTTTTCCGGTGTTCGGGTCCCAGAGTGAAAGTCGTTCGGTGCCAACTCCGCTCACCAGCGGTTTGCCGGACCACCAGAGCGGCGGCATGGTGCCGGCGATCTCAAAGTTGCGGGTCGCTTTGCCGGCGGCAATGTCAAAGACGTTGAACGATGTGAAGTCGCCGCCGATAAGGTTCTGGCCGTCCGGCAAATAGGCGAGCAGGTACGACGTGCCGGGAATCGTTTTCGTCGGAGTGCCGGTGGCCACTTCCCATACGGTGTTTCGCGTTCCGGCCGGCGAAGCTGTTGCCACGTGTTTGCTATCCGGAGACCAGGTCACCGCGGCGCCCTGAATGGCGAGCGTGCGAATCAGACTTCCTTCGGCGTCGAAGAGCAGCGTGCTGGTGGGAGCGCCCGCCGCCAGCGTTTTGCCGTCGGGCGACCAAGCGCAGGAGAGAAAACCGGTTTTGATGTCGCCGACGCTGCGAACGAGCTTGTTCGATTCAATGTCCAGGATTTGCACGGCGAGGGTTTGAGCGACGATCGCGGCGCTGCGGCCGTCCGGGTTCCAGGAAATCGACAGCACGGGCCGGCCCAATTCGACTTTGCCCATTTCCTTGCTGGTAGCGGCGTCCCATCGAGTGACGATCCCGCTTTCCCCGCCGGCCGCGAGCAGCGACTTGCCATCCGGCGACCAAGTAACCTGCACCACGTACGAAGGCAGTCCCTTGATCACTCGCAACGGATGACCAGACCGAGTGTCCCAGAGGCGGATGGTGGCGTCAAAGCTGCCGGCGGAGGCAAGTGTGTTGCCGTCCGGCGACCAGCACAGGCCGTAGACGTAATATTGATGGCCGATCAGAGCACGCGCGAGCTTGCCGGTTTCGACATCCCATACGCGAACCGTGCCGTCAATTCCGCCCGTGGCGAGATGCTTGCCGTCGGGGCTGAGGGCCATGCAGGAGAAGTTGCCGCGATGCCGGCGCGATTCGAGGCTCCAGCTAACGAGTCCCTTGATCGCGGGCGGTCGTTGCACCAAGGCCCGCGTACTGAGCGGCTCACCGAGTTTGATCGCGAGCGGTTCAGCTGGTATTGCGCCGATCGGCTGCTTGGGCTTCTGGGCCAATGCGAGCGAAGTGATGGAAAAGACAAGAAGGATGGCGGCGAAACGCGGCATGGAGGGACTCCGGAGGGGCGTCTTGCATTGTGGAGTGGCGCACGTGGCGGTGCAAGGGGAAAGCAAATTCATCCATTCCTCTTGACAGGTCCGGCGTACCCCTCTACCTATACTTATTCTGATGTTCGAGAATTGCGCGGCGGCGAGCCGATAGCGGGAGTACGAACTTGGCCGGTCAGAATAATGAGCGGATCAGAATCCGCATGGAAGGCTACGACTACGAGATCCTGGATCGAACCGCCAAGGAGATCGTGGAGACGGCCGAGCGAACCGGTGCGGAAGTGCATGGCCCGATCCCGTTGCCAACGCGGATTGAGCGCTACACGGTCTTGCGCAGCCCGCACATCGATCGGAAGTCGCGCGAACAGTTTGAAATTCGTACCCATAAGCGGCTCATTGATATTCTCAAACCCACTCCCAAGACCATCGACGCGCTCAACAAAGGCCTGTCGCTGCCTCCCGGCGTGGAGATCAAGATTCGGGTGATGGGCGTGGGCGGTTGACCCGGCCCAACTCGGCGGTTGAATCGAATAGCCGCGAGCCTTGGCGAGCGTGCATCTCGCTCGAAAAGGCCCGCGGCTTAGCGTCTAGAGATGTAACGCGGACACTCCTGTCCGCAAGGGTAAAGGCGGACAAGAGTGTCCGCGTTACGATGGAAGCTTGGCCATGGCCACTGAAAACGCTCCGGCTCCGGTAAAACCGGCCCCAATTGTCGGCGAAGTAAAGGGGCCACTCGAAGTCCCGGTGTTCAATCGCTCCGGCCAACAGACGGGCACGGTCCAGGTCGATCCGGCCGATTTCGGCGGCACGATCAACAAGGAACTGCTGCACGAAGTCGTGCTCATGTATCTGGCGAACCAGCGGGCCGGCACGCACTCGACCTTGCGTCGCGGCGAGGTCGCCGGCAGCACCAAGAAATTGTTCCGCCAAAAGGGCACCGGAAACGCTCGCGTCGGCCCGAAGCGCACCAACAAGCGCCGCGGCGGCGGCACCGCCAAGGGCCCCAAGCCGCGCGACTATGAATACCATCTGCCGCGCAAGGCGGTCCGCATCGCCACCCGCATGGCCATCCTGAGTAAGCTCGCCGACAAGGAAGCCATCGTTCTCGAAGATCTCACGGTGGCCGAGCCTAAAACCAAGGAAGTCGCCGGTGTGCTCAAGGCCCTCAAGCTAAGCGGCACGACCTGCTTGATCGGCACGTCCGGGCTGGATCGGGCGGCGCAAAACGCGGTCCATATGTCGGCCCGCAACATTCAAGGCGTCGAACTTATGCCGGCGGATCAGTTCAACGCCTATACGATCCTGAAACAGAAGCGGCTGGTATTGACCAAGGCGGCCCTCGAAGAATTGCGAACGAAGAAAGCGAAGGCTTGAAGAGATTAAACCATGAGAGCCCGACCACGACCGAAACGCTATGTGCGCAAGCTTGAAGCCCGCGCTCGGAAACGGGCGGATCCGCCCGATCCGGTCGGTCCCGAGCTGCGCCCGTACCAGGTGATCTTGCGGCCGATTGTCACCGAGAAGAGCACGCACCTGAGTACGCGCTCGGAGCGTCGGCCCACCACGGACGATGGGCGGCCCAGCGCGTGCAATGCCTACACCTTCGAAGTGTGCCGCCACGCCAGCAAGACGCAAATCAAAATTGCGGTCCAGGAACTGTTCGCGGTCCGCGTCGAACACGTAGCCACGCAGAATCATCAAGGTAAACGACGCCGCTATCGCTTCCGCATCGGCCAGTTGGCGAACTGGAAGAAAGCGATCGTCACGCTGCATCCCGAAGACAAGATTGAATTCTTCTAACGGTTGTCAGTTAACAGCCGATAGACGAGGAGAATCATGGGCATTCGTCAATACAAACCGACTTCCGCCGGGCGACGTGCGGGCAGTGTTTCCGACTTTTCGGAATGCACCAACCCGCAGCAAAACTCTCCTGAGAAGTCGCTGTTGAAGCCCCGCAAGAAAAAGGGCGGGCGAAACAATCAGGGCATCACCACGTCGCGGTTTCGTGGCGGCGGTCACAAGCAGATGTACCGGATGGTGGATTTCAAACGCAAGAAGGACGGCATGGCCGCGTCCGTGAAGTCCGTCGAGTATGATCCGAACCGTTCGGCTCGCATCGCGTTGATTCAGTACGAAGACGGCGAGAAGAGTTACATTCTAGCGCCCGAGGGCTTGAAGCAGGGCGATGTCGTGATGAGCGGCGAGACGGCCGAGCCGCGGCCGGGCAACTGCCTGCCGTTGAAGAGAGTCCCTTTGGGCATGTCGATTCACAATGTGGAGTTGCAGCCGGGCCGCGGCGGGCAGATTTGCCGCTCGGCCGGTTCCAGCGGCACGATGTCCGCCCGCGAAGCCGATTGGGCTCAGATCACGCTGCCGAGCGGCGAAGTACGGCGACTGAACGCCGAGTGTCGCGCGACGGTGGGAGCGATCGGCAATGCGGACCATATGAACATCAGCCTTGGCAAAGCCGGCCGCAAGCGCTGGAAGGGCCGCCGGCCGCACAATCGCGGCACCGCCCAGAACCCCGTGAGCCATCCGATGGGCGGCGGCGAAGGCCGCAGCAAGGGCGGCCGCCATCCATGCAGTCCAACCGGCGTGCTGGCCAAGGGCGGCAAGACCAGGAAGAAACGGAAACCGTCGAACTCGGCGATCGTTCGCAAGCGTCACCCCGGCCCGCATTACGCCAAGGGCGGCTGGTAGTCAGAGGTCAGAAGTCAGAAACCAGAGGTCGGAAAATACCTGACTTCTGATCTCTGACTTCTGACCTCTGAATTTGCTGGCCGCTGATAGATGCGGCTCGTACAAAAGACGATTGCCGATTGATTCCAGAAAACGCGGTCGAAACGCAAGCTTTGGAACGAAGAACATGAGCCGTTCGCTGAAAAAAGGCCCGCACGTTGACATGCGGCTGCTCGCCAAAGTCGAGAAGCAGCAGAAGTCGATGGACAGCCGGCCGATCCGGACTTGGGCACGCGATTGCACCATCGTGCCGGAATTTGTCGGCCTGAATTTCGAGATTCATAACGGCCGCCAATTTTACAAGCTGTTTGTGACGGAAGACATGGTGGGCCACAAGCTTGGAGAATTTGCAGCGACGCGGACATTCAGGGGACACAGCGGCGGCAAGAAGGCCGCGGCTGCGGCCGCAGCTTCGGCGCCGGCCGCCGGTGCTAAGTGAAACTGATCCCGGGGTGGAGCAGGGGTAGCTCGCCAGGCTCATAACCTGGAGGTCGCAGGTTCAAATCCTGCCCCCGGAATTCGATCGAGATTATTGAAGACGGATAACGGCAATGGAATATCGAGCTAAGCATCGGTTTGCGGATATGTCGGCGCGAAAGGTGCGACCGTTCGCCGACTTAATCCGCGGCAAGACTGCCGACGAAGCGTTGCAAGCGTTGCGCTTCATGCCGAACAGAGGTGCGCGGCTGATCGAAGCCGTCCTGAAAAGCGCGCTGGGCAACGCGGAGGACCGCGGCGCCCGTGACATAGAGGAATTGTTGGTGATGGAGTCCCGGGTGGACGACGCGCCGATGTTCAAGCGCATCATGCCCCGGGCGCGCGGCACGGCGTATCCGATCAAACGCCGGATGTCGCACATTATCGTGGCCCTGACGGACGGGCAAGAAAGCTAAGACCGAACAAGTCCGCGAGCGCCAGCGGTGGGAACTGGACAACCCATCGCTGGCGCTTGCGGTTAAATAGCGGCCAAATGGCGCTTGACGGAGTACGACGATGGGTCAAAAAGTCCGCCCGACCGCCTTTCGCACCGGCATTATGATCGACTGGCAAAGCCAGTGGTATGCCGGCAAGAAAGAGTTCGGTGAGCTGCTGGTGGAGGACTTCAGGATTCGCCGGTTCATTCGGGGGAAGCACTCGGGTGGCGCGATTGCCAAGATCCGCATCGAGCGCACGCGCGAGAAGGTGGTCGTCTACATTCATTCCGGCCGCGTCGGCTCGATCATCGGCAAGAAGGGCGAGAAGATTGACAAGCTCACGAAGCAGCTGGAGCACTTGGTCCATCGCGTGATCGAAATCAAGACGGTTGAAGTGAACCGGCCTGAGGTTGAAGCCCAGTTGGTGGCCCAGGATATCGGCGAACAGTTGGAAAAGCGGGTGAGTTTCCGGCGGACAATGAAGAACGCCATGCAGAAAGCCATGGAGAACGGCGCCAAGGGAATCAAGGTGCAGTTGTCCGGCCGGTTGGGCGGGGCGGAAATGGCCCGTTGTGAGAAAGCGATGGCGGGCAGCGTCCCGCTGTCCACGCTGCGCGCGAAGGTGGATTACGGTTTCCACGAGGCGGCGACGGCGCAGGGAAATATCGGCATCAAGGTGTGGGTCAATAACGGCGACTACCTGGCGATTGAGGAGTCCGGCGATGGGTCTGATGCCCAAACGCGTCAAGTTCCGAAAAAATCAGCGCGGCAAAGTAAGAGGTGACGCCTCGCGCGGCAACTATGTCGCGATGGGCGAATACGGCTTGCAAGCGTTGGAAGGCGGCTGGTTGAGCGCCGAAGCCATCGAGGCCGGGCGTATCACGGCCGCCAACTTCATTCGCGGCGAGGGCCGGCTCTACATTCGCGTGTTTCCGCACAAGTCCGTCACGTCCATTCCGCTCGAAACCCGCATGGGCAAGGGCAAGGGCGAACCGGAATACTGGGCGGCGGTCGTGAAGAATGGCATGATCCTGTACGAGGTGGCCGGCCTACCCGAGCCGGCGGCTCGCGATTGCCTGGCCCGTGTGGCCTACAAAATGCCGTTCAAGTGCCGCTTCGTGGCGCGGCGGCCGAGCGTTTGAGCGAATACCGAGTACGTGGCGTGGGGATGAGTCATGAAGCGTAAAGAAAAGCTGGCCGAGTTTCGCGGCTCGACCGAGGAACAGTTGCAACTGTATTTGAACGACGTGGAAAAGAACTTGTTCCACCTGCGCTTTCAGTCGGCCACCGATCGGCTCGAAACGCCCAGCGAAATGCGCAAGGCCAAGACGGACATTGCCCGCATCCTGACCATCCAGAGCGAGCGCAAACGGAAAGCACAACAGGCGAAGAAGGAGGCGAGCAATGGCTGAGCCGGTGAAAAAAGCGGTTCGCGGCAGCCGCCGGACCATGGTCGGCGTCGTCACTCGCGACAAGATGGATAAGACCCGGCGCGTTGAAATCACCAGCCTGGTCAAGCACCCTCGCTACAGCAAGTACATCAAGCGCCGGACGATCTGTTACGCGCACGACGAAAAGAACGAAACGCGCAACGGCGACACGGTGGAGATCATGGAGACTCGGCCGCTCTCGAAACTGAAGAACTGGCGGCTGGTGCGGGTGGTGACCAAGGCCCCGACAACGGGAGCGGACCTGCCCGCAGCCCAGGTTTGAGACGAGGAGCGCCGGCGCGAGCCGGCCGTGAGGTGCGACCGCCATGATTCAGATGTATACATACCTGGATGTCGCCGACAACACCGGCGCCAAAGTGTGCATGTGCATTAAGGTGTTGGGCGGCAGCAAGCGGCGCTACGCCGGGCTCGGCGACGTCATTGTCGCCAGCATCAAAAAGGCCATTCCCGGCGCCGATGTCAAACCGGGCGACGTGGTCAAGGGAGTAGTGGTGCGCGTCAAGCGGGCGGCACGCCGCTCGGACGGCAGCTATGTCCGCTTCGATAGCAATGCGGTCGTTCTAATCGACCCGGAACGAAATCCACGCGGTACCCGCATCTTCGGTGCGGTCGCCCGCGAATTGCGAGACAAGGGCTTTGTGAAAATCACTAACCTCGCCTCCGAGGTAGTTTGATCAGTCTCGGAACTCGGAACGACTGCTATGCATATTCGCAAAGGCGACATGGTTGAAGTGACCACCGGCGACGACGCGGGGAATACCCAGACTCCGACCGTCGGCAAGGTGCTGCGCGTAATGTCCGATCGCAACAAGGTCGTTGTGGAAGGCATTAATCGCGTATACAAACACCTGAAGCCGTCGCGGAACAATCCGCAAGGCGGCCGGCTGTCGAAAGAAATGGCCGTTTCGGCGTCCAATGTGTTGCTGTATTGCTCGACCTGCCGAAGGGGAGTTCGCACGGGCAAGCGCTTCACGAACGCCGGCGCCAAGGAACGGTTCTGCAAGAAGTGCGGGGGCGGTTTGGGACTGCTGGCCAAGCCGAATCCGAAATACGCGAAAAAGAGTTGAGCGAGTCCGAGGCCGAAGCGCGTCCCGGTAAAGCCAGAGTGAGATGAATCATGGCCCGGTTGCTGGAACAGTACACGAAGACGATTGTGCCGGAACTGTCAAAGAAGTTCGGGCGCGCGAACAAGTACAGCCTGCCGAAACTGCAGAAGATCGTCTTGAATATGGGAGTGGGCAAGGCGTTGACGGACAAGAACCGCATGGAACAGGCGGTCGAGCAACTAACGCAAATTGCCGGTCAAAAGGCGGTCATCACCAAGGCGAAGGTGGCAGTCAGCGGGTTTCGATTGCGTCAGGGCAACGAGATTGGCTGCCGGGTCACTCTTCGCGGCAAGCGGATGTACGAGTTTCTCGATCGGTTGATACACGTGGCCCTGCCGCGCATTCGCGACTTCCGCGGCGTGAATCCCAAGAGTTTTGACGGCAACGGCAACTATTCCATGGGCGTGTCCGAGCAATTGATTTTCCCTGAGATCGACGCCGACAAGGTGACGTTCACGCAGGGAATGGACATAACGTTTGTGACGAGTTCGAAAAACGACGACGAGGCCCGCGAGTTGCTGCGGGCCTTTGGCATGCCGTTCCGCGAGACTTGAACCGGAATGCTTGGGGAATGAAATGTCCACGACCGCGAAGATGGCAAAGTTCAAGAAGCAAATGGCCAAGCTGGATGCCCATCTGAAGGATCCGGCCAAGGTTCCGATGCGCCCGCGCGACAAGATCAAGATTCGCCTGCGCTGCAAGATATGCGGACGGGCACGGGCGGTGTACCGCAAGTTCGGCGTCTGCCGGATTTGCTTCCGCGACATGGCCAGCGACGGCCTCATTCCCGGCGTCCGTAAGGCGAGTTGGTAAGTACCTGGAAACACTGGATTCGTAGCCATGATGACCGATACGATCGCCGACATGTTGACCCGTATTCGCAACGCGAACGCCGTGGAGCGACCTGCCGTCGAAATGCCCGCCACCAAGATCAAGAAGGGTGTGGCCCAGGTCTTGAAGGACGAGGGCTTCATCCTTGACTTCCAGGTAGGGCACTATGTCAAAGGCGCCGACGGAAAGAAGTCGTTTGAAACGACCGGCGATTTGCGGCGGCCGATGGCGATCTTGCGCGTGTTCCTGAAATACGGCCCGGAAGGCGAGCGCGTGATTCGAAAAGTGCGCCGGATCAGCAAACCCGGTTGCCGCATCTATCGCGGCAGCGGCGAAGTGCCGCCCGTGCTCGACGGATTGGGAATCGCCATCCTGACCACGAATCGCGGAGTGGTGAGCGATCGTCAGGCCCGCGAACAGAAACTCGGCGGGGAAGTCCTCGCTACTATTTGGTAACACGGACACTCCTGTCCGTGCCAGTCAGAGCGGACAAGAGTATCCGCATTACGGTCGCGAAGAGGTGAATGATGTCCCGAATCGGCAAACAACCCGTGCCGATCCCCGTCGGCGTGAAGGTCCGCCTTGATGGCGGTAAGATCCACGTCGAAGGACCGAAAGGCGCGAAGCTCGAATGGAGCTGGCACCCGAGCATCAAGGTGACGGTGGCCGACGGCGGCAAGGCCGTCAAAGTAGAGCGTCCGGACGATGAGCGGCTCAGCCGGGCGTTGCACGGCACCACGCGCAACATCATCAAGAACATGGTCGTCGGGGTTACTACCGGCTACGAGAAAAAGCTCAAGATCGAAGGCATCGGCTATCAGGCGGTGAAGGCGGGCAAGGGCATATCCCTGAAGGTCGGCTACGCCAACGACATCACGCTCAGTCCGCCCGACGGTGTGACCGTGGATTTGCCCGACCCGACGACGATCATCGTGAAAGGCGCGGATAAGCAAAAAGTCGGCCAATTTGCCGCCGTGATCCGAGCCGCTCGCAAGCCCGAACCTTATAAGGGCAAGGGCGTTCGTTACGAGAAAGAAACTGTCCGCCGCAAGGAAGGCAAGTCCTTCGCCAGCGGCGGCGCTTAGACGGTGGCGGCGAGCCGGCGGGTTTATCTCGCCGGGACGAGCTACCCTAAAACTTTCCCGGCCCACGGTTGGCAATCGTGGACGATCCCGGGAGGGAGACGAAATGAGTCATCAGAAGCAGGTTCGGTTGCGCCGGGAACGGCGCAAGTTTCGCGTTCGACGCAGTGTCGGCGGCACTGCGGTGCGCCCGCGCTTGAGCGTGCATCGCTCCTCGAAGCACATTTATGCCCAGCTGATCGACGACGTGTCCGGGCAAACTCTGGCCTCGGTCGCCAGTTGCGGTAAGGAAATGTCGAAGGAATTGAAGTCCGGGTCGAATATTGGCGCGGCCAAAGTGGTGGGCAAAAAATTGGCCGAGGCGGCCAAGGCCAAAGGAATCACGTCGGCGGCATTCGACCGGGGTCACTACAAGTTTCATGGCCGGGTGATGGCGTTGGCTCAGGCCGCGACGGCGGCGGGATTGAAATGCAGCGGCGATCCGAAGCCGCCCAAGGCACCGCCGGCAGCGGCCGAAGCGAAACCAGATGGAAAGAAGAAGGACGGCGGCAAAGCCAAGCCGGATGCCAAGGAAAAGGGCGGCGAAAAGGCCGACCGCGTCGAGAAGACTGAAAAGGCCGGAAAGACCGAAAAGAAAGAACCGAAATAGCGGGACTAGAACATGGCACGAGATCGCGATCGAGGCAGCAGGAGCGATTCACAGGCGGGTCTAAAGGACTTCGTGGTGAAGATTCGCCGGTGCGCGGCGGTGGTGAAGGGCGGCCGGCGCTTCAGCTTCAACGCGCTCATCGTGGTCGGCGATGAAAGCGGCAAAGTCTCGTGGGGCTACGGCAAGGCTAACGAAGTGCCGCCGGCGGTCGAAAAGGCCTTGAAAGACGGTCAGGAATCGTTGCGCCGCACCAAGAAAATCTCGATGCGCGGGGCAACCATTCCGCATCGCGTGGTCGGCCGCTTCGGCGCCAGCCGCGTGGTCATGGTTCCCGCCGGCCCCGGCACAGGCGTCAAGGCCGGTCCCGGCGTTCGCGAAGTCCTGCAAGCCTGCGGCATCAAGAACATCCTCACCAAGACCCACGGCTCGACCAACCCGATCAACCTCGTCAAGGCGACCATCAACGGCCTGTTGCAGTTGCGAACCAAGCAAGAGGTCGAACGGCTGCGCGGAGTGAAATTGTAATGGACCTCAGTCAAGTACACGTCGGCGTGCAGAAGCGCAAGCTGAAGAAGCGCGTCGGCCGCGGCATCGGCAGCGGGCACGGCAAGACGGCAAGCCGCGGCAGCAAGGGCCAGTATGCCAGCGCCGGCGCCAAAATATTCAGCTCCCTTTTTGAAGGTGGCCAGACCCCGCTGTTCCGTCGGGTACCCAAGCGCGGATTCAGCCATGAAACCTGGCGTTTCACGAATCACATCGTCAACGTCGGCGATATCGACCGGCTGTTCGGCGAAGGCGAAACGGTGAATGCCGAGACTCTGAGATCGAAGGGCTTGGCCAAAGGGCAGGCCGATGGCGTGCGGGTGTTGGGCACTGGTGAAGTAACCAAGAAGCTCACGGTGGTGGCCAACCACTTCTCCAAGTCCGCGGCGGAGAAGATCATGGCCAAGGGCGGTACGATTGACGTCGTTGCTGCGCCTAAGAAGCCGGTCCGAAACAAAATGAAACCACGCCCGGCCAAGGAAGGCTGATGCC
>JBGQCZ010000016.1:0-18724 GCA_041495645.1 Gemmataceae bacterium
CCCCTCGTTAGCAGGTAGTAGTGCTTCTACTCAAAATTGGTGGGTTCGATCCCTACCTCGCTTACGCGGCGAGGAGGAGGCCGAAGCGCAGCGAGGCGCCGTGGACCAACCGCCTCGCTGCGCTTCGGCCTCCTCCCCGTAGGCGACCGCTGACCCGCCCTTGGGTCAGGATTGGAATCCTAACCCACAACATCAGACAGGATGGACTACTACGCACTGTGAGCAGCACGTGAAACACTTTGGCGTGGCCGCTTGCGGCGGAACTTTGCTCGCGGTACGCTGATCCCACATTGTAATTCGCTAAACCTGGGAGCGCATCATGTCTCGCTTCGTCTTTTTGGTTGCAATTGTCTTGAGCGCGTCGTTTCAGTTAACCGCCGCCGAGCCTGCGTCCCCACCGCGTCTCATCCTCCTCAAACCCGATCGCGTCTTCGATGGCGTCACGCCCGAACCGCACGCGGGTTGGGTCGTGCTGATCAAGTTCGACAAGATCGCCGAAGTCGGGCCGGCTGACAAAATCGGCTCGCCGACCGGGGCGAGCATCATCGAACTCAAGGGCATGACTTTATTGCCGGGATTGATCGACGCCCACACGCACGTCTTGCTGCATCCTTACAACGAAGCGAGTTGGAACGATCAGGTCTTGAAGGAACCAGCGGCGCTGCGCGTGTGCCGGGCCACCAATCACCTCAAGGCGATTCTCCATTCCGGCTTCACCACCATTCGCGATCTCGGCACCGAAGGCGCTGGCTACGCCGACGTCGGGCTCAAGCACGCTGTCGATCAATTAATCGTGCCAGGGCCGCGCATGCTCGTGACCACGCGGGCCATCGTCGCCACCGGCAGTTATGGGCCGAAAGGCTTCGCTCCGGAGTTTCACATTCCGCAAGGGGCCGAGGAGGCCGACGGCGTCGATGCGCTCACGCGCGTGGTCCGCGATCAGATCGGCAAAGGCGCCGATTGGATCAAGATCTACGCGGACGCGGCCATGGGCGGAAAGTCGATCCGCCCGACGTTCACGCTGGAGGAATTGAAACTCATCGTTGAGACGGCAAAGTCGCAAGGCATTCCGGTTACCGCTCATGCGATGTCGAAGGAAGGCATGCGGCGCGCGACGTTGGCCGGCGTCGAGACCATCGAGCACGGCAATGGCGGGGACTTGGAAGTCTTTCGCCTGATGGCGAGCAAGAGCGTGGCTTTGTGCCCGACGCTGGCGACGGCCGAAGCGATGAGCAAGTATCGCGGTTGGAAGCCGGGAACCGATGATGAGCCGGAAGAATTGAAGTCCGCTCGCGCCATGCTCAAACTGGCTCTCGAAGCCGGCGTAACCATCGTGAACGGCAGCGACATGGGCGTGTTCGCCCACGGGGACGGCGCTCGCGAACTTGAACTGCTCGTCGAATACGGCATGAAACCCGCCGAAGCGCTGCGATCGGCAACTTCCGTGGCCGCGAAAGCGCTCCACTTTCCCGACCGCGGCGCGATCAAACCCGGCCTGCTCGCCGATCTCGTCGCGGTCGAAGGCGATCCGACGCGCGACATCAAGGCGCTGCGAAAGGTGAAGATGGTCATGAAAGGCGGGGCCATTGAACACGGAATGAATTAGTCTGAGGTGCGAATTGTTTGCCAAGGATTGTTGCGAAAGCCAAGTCGAGCTATTCTAAGATCAGTGTACAGTGTAACCTGATCAACTGTGAACAGCGAGCATCCTCATGCCGTCGCCATTTCCCGGGATGGACCCTTATCTCGAAGCGCCCGATCTTTGGCCGGACGTGCATTTGGAATTGATCAGTAAGATTCGCTCTGCGCTCAATCCGCGGATTCTTCCGAATTACATTGCACGCGTTGAAACTCGGGTTTACATCTCGCGTGAGGATGATCCTGGCCGCAAACTGTTCGCCGGCGACGTAAGCGTCGAAAAGCCCGCCCAGTCCAAAGCACATCGAAAGCCCAAATCTCTCGCGACAATTGAAATCGCGGAGCCGATCATCATACCTCAGCTGATGGATGACGAGATTGAAGAAGCCCGCATCGAGATCAAGGACCGCAAAACAAACACGTTGGTTACGGTCATCGAGGTACTGAGCCCGTCCAACAAGGTGCGCGGTTCGGAAGGCCGCGAGAGTTTCATGGAGAAACGCCGCGAAATCATGGCTTCGGAGGTTCATTGGGTTGAGATTGACCTGTTGCGCGAAGGGGCGCCGTCGGTCGTTCCCATTCTCAAACCTTCCGACTATCACATTTTTGTTTCGCGCAGCGACGATCGCCGCCACATCCGGTGTTGGCCGGTCGACCTGCGCCAGAAGCTCCCAGTCATCGGCATTCCGTTGAAGGGCAGCGATGCCGACGTGCCGCTCGATTTGGGAGCGATTCTCAGCAACGTCTACGATCAGGCGTCCTATGGTCACGTTATTGACTACAGAAAGCCTCCATTGCCGCCATTGACACCGGCTAATGCTCGTTGGGCGAAGCGGTTGCTTCGCCAGAAAAAGCTGCGTTGAGCTTGACTCGGTTGTTCACGGCTTCGCCTCTGCCTTCACGCCGCTCAGCGGGTGCTTCGTCACCGCTTCCCAGGCCAACTCTTGCAGAAGCCGATTCAGCTTGTCGTCGACCTTCGCCTTGGCCAACACGGCGGGCATTGGCAGGCCAACGGGCGAGCGCTGGTAAATGACCGCGTAATGGCAATAGGCGTTCAGTGCTTGCGCCGGCTCTTTGACATGGCCGAGTGCGTCCGTGAACAATTCCTTTTGTTCTTTCATACCAGGCGCTTCGCCCGCGATGATCTTCTCGCGTAACGCGATCACCGCGTGCCCAACCGGAACGACGAACACCGCTTCCTTACCCATCGTCTTGTTCAGATCGCGCACGTAGTCGTCGATGCTTTTGAAATAAGACTCGTGCAGCTTGCGCAGCCCCTCGCCGGTCGCGGCGTTGTGGTCGACCTCGCGGCGCTGGAGCGGGTTTGCCGTGTTGTATTGGTCGTAGGGCAGCCAGTTTTCTTGCACGGTGATGCGCGCCTTCGGGTTGTGTTCCAACGCCAGCTTGACGAACTTCTCAATTCCGTCGTCGGGCAGGTAGATGGGCGATAGCGTCAGGACGTCGACTTTGCCGGCCTTCAGGGCCTCCTTGGCTTTGTTCTTGTCGTCGGCCACTTCCCAATGCTTAATGACGCGCGATCCACCGATCGCGGACAGGCCGGCGAATTCATGTTCCTTGATTCCGGCACCTTTGGCGATGTCGGTCAGAATCGGCGGCATGAAGAAGTGAAAGCTGTGTCCGCACGTGAAGACGCGCAGCCCTTTAGGAACTGGCTCATCGGACCGTGCATGAGCTGCGAGTGAAATGAAAGCGATGACAATCGCCGGGACTCGAAAACCGCGTAACAGGTTCGCTTGCATGTTTGGCTCCTGGTGTCGAAGCGTTTGGGTTAATCAGCATCCTACGCCAAGCTCGTTCGCCGTCCTACACAAAACCGCCTGCACGCACGAGGATACAATGCCAATATGATCGATCCAGTTTGCGGTATGACCGTCGATCCGGCCCGTTCATTCGGGCCCGTGAACCACGATGGGCAGGCCTATTACTTTTGCAATCCGAATTGCCAGCGAAAGTTCGAGGACGACCCGCTCAAGTACGTGCACGGCGAGCGCGAGCCGCATCACGTGCCGTTAACCGTCGTCAAGCCGAAGCAAGCAAAAGCCAAACGCTTCGTTTGTCCAATGCACCCGGAAGTGATAAGCGACCGGCCAGACTCATGCCCCAAATGCGGTATGGCCCTGGAGCCGGATTTGGCGACGCCGGACGATGCGCCCGATCCCGAGTATCTCGACTTCCGCCGCCGGTTGCTGATCGGGTCCGCTTTCGGCGTGCCCGTGGTGTTGCTGGCGATGTTGGACATGCTGCTCGGCCGATCGCTTCACCACGTTCTACCGATGAAGGCGAACCTCGTCATTCAATTGCTCTTGAGCATCCCTGTAGTGCTCTGGTCGGGCTGGCCGCTGTTCGTTCGCGCCGTGCAATCGTTGCGGAACCTGGGCCCGAACATGTTCACCTTGATCGGCCTCGGAGTCGCGGCGGCGTTTGGCTACAGCATCGCGGCGACACTCGCGCCGAGCTGGTTCCCGGAAGGGTTCAAAAACGAACACGGGAACGCGGAAGCCTATTTCGAGACGGCGGTCGCCGTAACGCTTTTGGTTCTCCTTGGCCAGCTTTTGGAACAGCGAGCGCGGCGGCAGACGGGCAACGCGATTCGCAAACTCATCGGCCTCACGCCGAAATCCGCCCGGGTAGTAATGCCCGACGGCCGTGAGGAAGATGTGGCGATTGAGTTGATTCAAATCGGAGACCGGTTGCGCGTGCGGCCCGGCGAAAAGGTCCCAGTCGATGGCACGGTTATTGAGGGGCGAAGCGCGATCGATGAATCGCTACTGACCGGCGAATCGATCCCCGTTGAAAAAGAGCCAGGCGCTGAGGTCTCGGCGGGGACGGTGAACGGCACCGGTTCGCTAGTCATCGAAGCCGAGCGCGTTGGCGAAGAAACGCTCTTGGCGGGAATCGTGCGGCTAGTGGCGGCGGCGCAAAGGAGCCGCGCGCCGATCCAAAACGTTGTCGATCAGGTAGCCGGATTTTTCGTTCCGGCCGTAATCGCCGTCAGCGTGGTCACGTTTCTCGGTTGGGCGCTATTCGGCTCGGAACCGGCTCGCCTGGCTCACGGATTGCTCAACGCCGTGGCCGTGCTGATCATCGCCTGCCCATGTGCGCTCGGGCTGGCCACGCCGCTGGCGGTGATGGTCGGCGTCGGCCGCGGCGCGGAATCCGGCGTGCTGGTACGCGACGCCGCGGCGCTCGAATCGCTGGCCCAAGCCGACACGCTCGTTCTGGACAAAACCGGCACGCTCACTGAAGGCAAACCGGCCGTCGTGACGATTTCGCCGGAACCGCCGTTCGATGAATCCGAGCTTTTGCGTTTGGCCGCAAGTGCCGAACGCGGCAGCGAACACCCGCTGGCCGCTGCGGT
This sequence comes from Gemmataceae bacterium, assembly GCA_041495645.1. Lineage (GTDB taxonomy): Bacteria > Planctomycetota > Planctomycetia > Gemmatales > Gemmataceae > JBGQCZ01. Next base: position 5,018 of record JBGQCZ010000016.1, read on the forward strand.
GGTTCGTGCGGCGGAAGGTCTCCACCTGCGACTCAGCGCACAAACCGATTTTCACTCGACTCCGGGCCAAGGCATTCAAGCGACGGTCGATGGCAAGGTGGTCAAGATCGGCGCGGCCGAGTTTGTCTCCACTCCGGAGGCGACGGGGGAGAGCGAGCGAGCGGCGGGGCGAACGGTTCTGTTTGTCGCTATCGGCGGATGGTTTGCCGGCTGGATTTCCGTGGAAGACCCGATTCGGGCCACCACGCCCGATGCCTTGAATCAGCTTCGCGCCGACGGCCTGCGCTTGATCATGCTGACCGGCGACAACGAAACTACGGCGAAGGCCATCGCCAAGCGAATTGGCATCGAGGAAGTGTTTGCGGGAATTCGACCCGACGGCAAAGCCGAGGTGGTGAAAAGGTTGCGGGCTGAAGGACGGCGCGTGGCTTTCGCCGGCGATGGCGTAAACGATGCTCCGGCCCTGGTGTGTGCGGAAATTGGCATCGCCATGGGCAGCGGCGCCGATGTGGCGATCGATAGCGCCGGGATTATTCTGGCCAAACCCGATCTCCGCGGGGTAGTCCGCGCCCGACGCCTCAGCGTGGCCGTTCGCGCCAGCATTCGCCAAAACCTCGCGTTGGCAATGGTCTACAACCTCCTGTGCGTTCCGCTCGCCGCTATTGGTCTGATCAATCCGATTTGGGCCGGCGCAGCGATGAGCTTCAGTTCGCTTTCGGTTGTGGCCAATTCATTGCGTTTGCGGCGTATACAACTCAACTGAAGATGCACTCGATCCGACCGGAGGTTATCCATGTCAACTCGCTTACGCTGGCTCGGTCACTCCTGTCTCTGGATCGAAAGCGACGGCCATCGCCTCATTGTCGATCCGTTCCTGACCGGCAATCCGAAAGCGGCGGCCAAGGCCGATGAACTCTCGCCTCAGTTCATTCTCGTTTCGCACGGGCACGGCGATCACTTGGGCGACGCCATCGCCATGTCGCAGCGTTGCAAGGCGACTGTGATCTGCAATTACGAAATCAGTGAGTGGCTCGCCAAGAAGAATGTCACCGCTCACGGAATGCAGCATGGCGGCGGACACAAGTTCCCGTTTGGCTATTGCAAGCTCACGCTCGCGTTTCACGGTTCGATGCTGCCGGACGGCAGCAACGGCGGCAACCCGTGCGGGTTTTTCATTCGCTTCAACGACGGCAAGACCATTTACGACGCGGCCGATACGGGCCTCTTCGGCGACATGAAGCTCATCGGTGAAGAAGGTGTTGATCTGGCCTGTCTGCCGATCGGCGATAACTACACGATGGGCCCCGACGACGCGTTGCGAGCCGTGAAACTGATCGCGCCGAAGAAAGTGATGCCGATTCATTTCGATACGTTTCCGCTGATCGCCCAAAACGCCGCCGCCTGGGCCGTCCGCGTGCAGAAGGAGACGGCGGTCGTTCCCGTGGTCTTGAATCCCGGCGGTTGGGTGGAGGTTTGACCCATGAGTCTGCAACAGACGGTTCGCGATGAGATGATCGTTTATTTCCGGCACCTGATTTCGCGCGTGGACAAACACGTCCGCGCCGTGCCGCGCGACAAGGTGTTCGTTAAGCCGTTCAAATACGGCAACAGTCTCGGGCATTTGTTGCTGCACCTGGCCGGCAACATGAACCACTACATCGGCGCCGGAATCGCCGGCACCGGCTACGTCCGCAATCGCCCGCTGGAATTCACCGATCCGAACCCGCCCACGCCCGAGGAAGCGCTCGCTCGCATGCACGCCGCCGCCGACATGGTCGTGAAGACGCTCGAAGCGCAATCGGAGCCGGATTGGTCGAAGCCCATTACCAAAGAAAACCACCCGATTAACACGCGCTTCGGCATGTTCCTGGTGGTGGTCGCGCACGTGAATAACCACATCGGCCAGATGGCCTGGATGGTGCAAGCGACGGGCCACTCCACGAACGAACCGCCGGTGTGGTGACGCCGCGCACTTGACCATGCAAGGTTGAAGCCGAAGCGATAAACGGTTATCGTAGGTTTGAACGATCGCGTCCGAGCCATTTTTTTGCGCGAGGCGACGTCCGTGCCATTGCACAACTGGAGCAAACTGCCAGGCTGCGAGGGCGTCCACATCTTTTGGATGACCGAGCTGGCACGTTGGCTCAAGTCGCGTTTGCCGCCCGAATACAAGGCCTTCATCGGCGCCAGCCCAATGTTGGGGATCGATGTCGGCATGTTCAAGCCCGACGTCGGTGTGCAATCGTTGTCGAATCCCAATCTGGGCCCGTCCGCGAACGGATCACATTCGGCATTGTCGACAATCGAATCCGAAAAGCCGGACTTGGAAGTCGCGGTCGCCACACTCCACGAGGACTCCAGCGTCATGGTGGAGCAGTCCGGTCGACTCGTGTCGGTCATTGAACTTATTTCGCCGCGAAACAAAGATCGCCCGGAATCGCGCATTCACTACTGCAACCGTTACTTGAGTTATTTGAAAAACGGCGTGCATTTGCTGATGGTGGACGTGCACTCGCGACCGACCGACTTTTCCTTCGCCCAGCCGATTGCAGCGGAGTTTGGAATCGAGCCGCCGCCAATCGTCGCTCCGCTGGCCGTCGGTTATCGTGTCGGCGAACCGGCGGCGGAGGGCGGAAGAATGCTGGGAGTCTGGCAGCGCCCACTAGTTGTCGATCAACCTCTACCCCAGATGCAGCTGCCTCTGCTCGGCAAGCACTTGGTTTCCGTCGACTTGGAAGCGACTTACAATCGGGCGACGAGCGACGCCTACTTGAGCTAGCAGATATTGCCAGTCACGTTCGGGCCGGGTAGGATCGAAGCACCTGCCCGTTGATTCTCTCCTACCCCGGCCCCGCCATGAACCGACGCCTCTTGCTCGTTCCGATCTTTTTCTTTGCGTTCGCACTATTGGCCGCCGAGCCGCCCAAGACCGGGCCGGCCGAAGCGGGACAGACCAAAGGTCTCGAAGACGCGCTGCGCAATCTGCATGCTCCGCTCGCCGGCGGCGACCCGCTTTCGCCGCAAGAGTCTTTGAAAAAGCTCAAGGTGCAAGACGGATTGGTCGTCGATTTGATCGCGCACGAGCCAACGGTGCGGCAGCCATTGCACATTTCCTTCGACGAACGCGGGCGGATGTGGGTTGTGAACTATGCTCAGTATCCGTTCCCGGCCGGGCTCAAGATCGTTGAATACGACCGCTACATCCGGGCCAAGTTCGACAAGGTCCCGCCGCCGCCGCCGCACCATTTCAAAGGCGCCGATTACATCACCATCCACGAAGACGTGAAGGGCGACGGCAGCTTCAGCAAGGTCAAAACCTTCGTCGATGGTTTGAATATCGCGACGTCGACCCTGCACGGCCGCGGCGGAGTGTGGGTCATGAATCCGCCGTACCTGCTCTTCTACCCCGACAAGAATCGCGACGACGTGCCCGACAGTGACCCGGTCGTGCATCTTTCCGGCTTCGGTCTTGAAGACACCCACGCGGTTGCGAGTTCCCTGATGTGGGGGCCCGACGGCTGGATATACGGCGCTCAGGGCAGCACTTGTACCGCCAAAGTGAGGGTCGAGATCGAACGCGAAACGACCACGACGGACTTTCTCGGCCAAGCGCTGTGGCGCTATCATCCCGAGAAGCACAAGTTCGAGATTTTCGCCGAGGGCGGTGGAAATACCTTTGGCGTCGCGTTTGACGAAAAAGGGCGACTCTATTCGGGCACGAATTGGGGAAATTTCCGCGGGCTTTATTACGTCCAGGGCGGTTACTACGTGAAGGGCTGGGGCAAACACGGTCCCCTTACCAACCCTTATGCGCTCGGTTTCTTCGAACACATGCCGCACACCGGCAACGCGGACCGGCTCACGCACACGTTTATTTTTTACAACGGCGGAGCATTGCCTGAGCGCTTCGAGGGCAAGATCATTGGGCCAAGCCCATTGCAACGGCGCATCCACGTGACGCGCGAAGAACCTCTCGGTTCTTCATACCGGACATTCGAAGAGCCGTTCTTGCTCACGTCCGGCGATGGCTGGTTCCGGCCGGTGGACTTGAAAGCCGGGCCGGATGGAGCGCTTTACATCGCCGATCTGTACGAGAACCGTATCAGCCACGTCGATCCGCGCGATAACTGGCACCGCCAATCGGGCCGGGTTTACCGCATTCGGTCGGAGGATGCGAAGCCGATCCAACCATTCGATCTGTCGGCAAAGAGCGGCGCGGAACTGGTCGAATTGCTGCGCAACAAGAATCGTTGGTTCCGCGAAACGGCACTGCGGTTGCTCTACGATCGTAAAGACGCTTCGCTCGTACCGCTGCTGAAATCCAAACTGGTTGAATACAGCGGGCAGGATGCGCTGGAAGTGCTTTGGGCGCTGCATGCATGCGGCGGGTTCGACGAAGCGGTGACATTGCAAGCCGCGAGCCACGCGTTGGCCGACGTGCGCCGCTGGGCGGTGCGGCTAGCCGGCGATCGCAACGAGGTTTCACCAAAGGTTGCGGAGAAGCTCATCGAAATGGCCGCGAAAGAGAGCGCTCCGCAAGTTCGCAGTCAACTGGCCAGCACGGCTAAGCGGTTGCCCGGTTCCGATGCGCTTCCGATCATCTTTGAGTTATTAAAGCGCACCGAAGACACTGGCGATGTTCACATCCCATTGCTGACATGGTGGGCGCTGGAGGCAAAGTCCGAGAAAGACCGCGAATCCATTATGCGCCGCTTTGACGACGCGGGCCTCTGGCATTTGCCGATGATCGAGAAGTTCATCACGGAGCGCATCGTGCAGCGTTACGCGCTGGCCGGCGGCGATGAAAACCTGTTGGCCTGTGCCCGATTACTTCGCGCGGCCCCGGATGCGAAGGCGACGGACCAGGTGCTCAGCGGGTTGGAAAAAGCGTTCGCCGGTCGGGTCGCAAGCAAGTTTCCGGAAGAGTTAAAACTATCTGTGGCCCACGCACTCAAAGCCGATCCGTCGGGCAAGCATTTGTCGCTCGGGGTGCGCGTCGGCCATCCCGGTGCGCTCGCATCGGCACTCGCCGTAGTAGGCGACGAGACGTCGAACAAAGAACGACGTTCCGAGTTTATTCGATTGTTCGGCGAAGTACCGCATCCGTCGAGCGTGCCGGTGTTGCTTAAGGTTTTGCGCGAATCCAAGTCCCAGTCAATCCAATTGGCGGCCCTTACAGCCTTGCAGCGTTACGATTCGCCCGCAATCTCCACCGCCGTTTTGGAGCAGTACACTGGCCCGTGGGCGAACGAGACAGACCTACAGGCGGCCGCACAGAATCTACTTGCCAGTCGGCCGACCTGGGCGCTGGCGCTGTTGCAAGTCGTCGACTCCGGCAAAGTCGCGCCGCGAACGATTCCTCTGGACGTGGTTCGAACCATCAAGCACCATGCCGACGAGCGCATCGGCATGCTCGTGGTCAAGCACTGGGGCAAAGTTCGGGCCGCGACGCCCGACGAAAAACGTGCCGAGATGTTTCGTTTGGCCGCGGCCCTCAAGCCCGGACGCGGCGATGAGAAAGCCGGCAAGCTCGTCTTCACCAACACCTGCGCCAAGTGTCACAAGCTATTCGGCGAAGGCGCGACCATCGGCCCGGAATTGACCGGCTACGAACGCGACAATATCCGATACTGGCTCGAGAACATTGTCGATCCGAGCGCGGTGATTCGCGATGAATACCTGGCGTTCGTGATCGACACCAAAGACGGCCGCACGCTGACCGGCATCATCGCCGCCCAGGACAAAGTCACCGTGACATTGAAACTCTCGGATGCCCAGCAAGTGCGGCTGGCCCGCGAGCAAATCGAGGAACTGCGTGCCTCGCCGATTTCGCTTATGCCCGAAGACGTGCTCAAGGACCTCAACGACCAACAGGTCCGCGACTTGTTTGCCTACTTGATGAGCAGGCCCAAGAAATGACGGCTTGCGAATGACCCGCACCTCGTGATACAAATCTCGGCGTCGGAACACGGAGGTTCCTATGTCCGCCATTGCCGTGCGACGCCCATTTCCCTGGTGGATCGTCGGCGGGGCCGCGCTGATTGCTGCGCTCTATTTGCCAAGCTTGCGGACGCCTTTCGATTTCATCGACGACGGCAATCTCGTCTATCCGACACAATTCTCATCGATCGTTCAACGGCTTGACGTCGTGTGGGACAAGATCAGAGCGAACTACGAGCACCTCGGTCCCTTTCGGCCGGTGCCGTGGGTGCATTGGGAAATCGAAGCCGATCTATTTCACGGCAGCGCTTTTGCATGGCGCTCGGCCCGGCTCTGTTGGTGCGTTTTGGCCGCCGGCATGATGTTGTGGTTGCTGAGCGAATTGAGAATCTCCCGCTGGGCCGCCTTGCTGGCGACGGCGCTGGCGATGTGGAATCCATTTCGCAATGAAATCTGGACCAGCTTGACATTGGCCGAAGGCGTGGCCATGCCTTACGCGCTGCTCGGTCTCATTGCCGCAATTCGCGCTGCGCGCTCGCCGCATCGCGGGCAGCAACTCGGCTGGGACCTGGCGGCTCTCTTCGGCACGCTCATGGCGATGGGGTGCAAGAACGTCTTTGTCGCACTGATTCCGGCGCAAATGTTCTTGCGACTGTGCCCCGATGGGTTCAGCCTGCGCGAAGGCCGGAGAAACACCGGCTGGCGATCGCTGGTGCTGGCTTTGCCCGTGCTCGCGTTCGTGGCGCATTTCATCTATTTCGAGTCGAACTGGCACGCCGGCCAATATCGCCCTCCCGGCCCTTCGATCGCTCAGTTAATTCGTTACCTCAACGGAATCAAAGGAGCGATGAGCCTCGATTTTGTCGGATTCGGCGTTGGTGCTTGCGTGGCGGCGTTGCTCATCAGCCGGCGTTTTGTCGACATTTGGCGAAGCCATTCATCGGCCATCGTCGCCGGCACGTTGCTGGCTGTGAGCGGAATTGCGGTGTATTTGCCGATGGATGCTCTTTCGGGCCGTTACACCATGCCGGCGGTGTGGGGAATCGATCTATTTGTCGCAGTGGTAATTTCCTCGGTCATTTCGATGCCGTCGGTCGCTTGGAGACGTGTGGCGATTGGTTCGTTCGCGTGCGGCCTGGCCGGTGTCGCGATCGCGAATGTCGGGCGTCAGGATCGATTTCGGGCGCGGGCGGAAATGTTCTGGCAGCTTGCCCATTGGGTTGAGGATCAGCCGTCCAGCTCGCTGGCATGGATCAGCGACAGCGAAGCGAGTACGGGCGGACGATCCGCGTACGCTTCAGCCGCGCCGGCATTGAATGTTGAGGAAGGCATACACTTCGACTGGCACTTACAAGCCCGAAATCGCGGATCATGGCCAGTGCAACTATTCGATGAACGCGGCCAAACTCTTCGGCGCGTGGATTTTGGCCGCGATTCCGTCGCACCGCCGACTCTGGTCGTGACGGCATGTGCCGAGCCTCCAACACGACTCGGAACGTCTTGGGAGCGAGTTCACCTCGTCGAGGTAGTTTACTGGGGCGGGCTGAAGCGGTATTCTTGCAGTGTCTGGACGCGAGGCAGCCCAGCGCGGTTAGCGCAAGCCCCGTCCGCGTCGACACCTTAGAGGCGCCATCATGATCAGCCGTCGAACATTCAATTCCTCCGCCTCGGCACTGGCCCTCACCGCGGCATCTGCCGGGCGCGTGCTCGGCGCGAACGAGCGCGTTCGCATGGGGTTCATCGGCGTCGGCAATCGCGGCTCGCAGCTGCTCGATGCCTTCGACAAGCTCAACGACATCCAAGTCGCCGCCGTGTGCGATATTTACAAGCCGTACCTCGACCGCACCGACAAGCGCTACGCCGGCAAGGCGGCGACTTTCACCGATTTTCGCAAATTGATCGATTCGAACGAGATCGACGCGGTGGCCATCGCCACGCCGGATCATTGGCACGCGATTCAAACAATCGCGGCCTGCCAGGCCGGCAAAGACGTGTATTGTGAAAAGCCGCTCTCGATCGTCGTTCGCGAAGGCCGGCGCATGGTGCAGGTGGCCCGCGAGACCAAACGCGTGGTGCAGGTCGGCACGCACCGGCGATCGTCCAAGCTCTACGCCCAACTCGCGGGGGAGGTCAAAGCCGGCAAGGTCGGCAAGGTGACGGTCGCGCGAGCCTACCGCTTGAGCAACATGTCGCCGGACGGCATCGGCAAGGCAGCGCCCGGCGAGCCGCCGCCCGATCTCGATTGGGATATGTGGCTCGGCCCGCGGCCGAGTCGAAAGTTCCAAGCGACAATCCATCCGTACAAGTTCCGCTGGCACCAGTTGTATTCGTCGCAAATGGCCAACTGGGGCGTGCATTACCTGGACGCGATTCGTTGGATGGTCGGCGAAGAGGCCCCATCCGCCGTGGTGGCTGTGGGCGGCCGCTACGCCTTGGACGACGACCGCACCATTCCCGACACCATGGAAGCGATCTTCGAATTCCCGTCGGGCATGCTGGCGATTTTCGGACAATATGAAGCGAGCGGTTTACCCGCGTTGACCAGGGGTGAGATTGAATTGCGCGGCACGCTCGGCGCTATTTACATCGACGAGCGCTCGTATCAAATCGTGCCGGAGATCGGCGGACAATTTCAACCGCGGAAGGCCAGGCGCGATCCGGCATCGGTCAAGTCCGACGATGGCGATCTCACCGTGCAGCATGCGCGCAATTTCATCGACTGCGTAAAGTCCAGGGAAAAGCCGAACGCCGACGTGGAGATCGGCCACCGCTCCACGACCATGAGCTTGCTGGCGAATATCGCCTTGGCCACGAAATCACGCTTGGAATGGGACGCTGAAAAAGAGGTGGTCACAAACAACCCGAGGGCGAACGAACTGCTGAGGTACGAATATCGCAAGCCATGGAAGTTGGTGTAAACAAAAAAAGGATTGATGACTTGTGGCCATCAACCCTTCAAATCAGCGTGAATCCCCGCAACGACTACTTTTTTGGGGGTGCCGGCGGCACCGGCGGCGCAACCGGCCCACCATCCGATCCAACCCCCGCCGGCTTAATGTCTGGTGCGGACATTGGACCCTTTGGTGGAGTGGCTCCCTTGCTAGCGCCGGTGTCGCAGCCCGTCAGAACAAAGGACAACGCGACCAGCGCCACCATTGACATGCATGTGGAAAGACGAATCATGGTTCTCCCAGTGGAAAGAGAAGAAAGCGGATCGGGTACTCGAGAGAAAGTAGCCGACCCGCCTTCGTGAGAAACTTCCAGCATCAGTTGTTGCCGATTATCGCTGGATCGATTACCTCACCGTCCTTCCAGCCCGCGACTCGGTGCAAACTATACCAATCCGGGGCGAACCAATTGGTCACGTTGGTGCCAGCCGAATTAATCGTGCCGATGCCCTTACGGACTGGACGAACAGCCCCATCCCCCATCGCGAACTGAACGACAGCCGTGTGCTTGCTGCTGAAATGGAACCAACCGCTGCCCGGGCCGGTGAGCATCCCCCACGACGCTGACATGATGCCGCATCCCATCCAGCCCCAGCTGAAGGTGTTACCGGCGGGATCCGCATCCCCCAGTCCTTCACCGAACATAAAGCTGTTGGACGTTCCGTCCGCTGCGGTCGACTGTTCCAACGAGATCTTGCTGCGGTTAGCCATGAGGCCAGAATACGTATTATACGGGGCGAAGGTGACTTCCGGAATACCACCCATTACGCCCACGTAGTTGGTCCGTCCCATACCGGCGCCCGTCGTCGTGTTGCCCCACCAAAGAGCCGTGATGCCACCGGTTGTCCCACCGATTGCAAGAAAAGTACCGCCACGGGCATCGGCATTGTCGGAGGGACACTTGAAACCACCGATTTGGGTTTGAGCCAAGGTCCAAAGCGTGGCGTTAGTCCAGTAATTGGGGCCGCCAAGGAATTCGCGCGTAAGGTAGTTCGACGGGACGCCGACCCCATTCAACATGGCTCGTTGCAAGTTGTCTTGTTCGAGGTAAGGAAGCAGAATCGAGAGGCATCCAACGTACTGGAACGTCGAGCCCCATGTGGTAGTGGCGCCCCTGGCATCATTGAGTGCGCCCGGCGCCAAGTAAGTGTTGGCTGAGGCGTAATTGTGGTTAGCCAGGGCGATTTGCTTCAGATTGTTGCTGCATTTCATTCGAGCAGCGGCCTCGCGGATCTTTTGAACCGCGGGCAACAATAGGCCAATCAAGATTGCGATGATGGCGATGACCACCAGAAGCTCGATCAGCGTAAACGCCGACCGATTCCGCACTCGCTGAGACATAAAGAAGATCTCCTACAACAGAAGAACAAAAAAAGAACAACCAGCTTCGCATCAAGAAATAACCTGATGCACACGCCTATACTGGTCGGGATGGAAACCATCCCAACTCCTTCTGAAGTCACCACGACGCACTTCAAAGCCGCACGCGAAATCAGGAACCTAAGAAGAGAGATCCCGCGGCGACCGTTGGGCACACTTCGCAGGCATCAGATAGAGCCACAGAACTCGCGGGCCAAGTCGACTGTCAACCGACGAAGTCTGAAATAGGGGAGGGTTAGGAGGGCACGCAACTCCTTCATGATCCTACGGGGTGCTTTTGACTACTGCAAGTGAATTTTGCGAAATATTTGATCTTTTCCGTGCACGGAGCACTTGAACCGGGTGTGATTTCCCATTCCGAAAAAAAGCCTTGGAAAATGGCAAACCAGAAAAGGCGTTCGAAACCGAAGAGAAGAGCTGCGAGCTTCAAAAAACACGAAAATGAAACGAAGACGGGCTGGGACTCAAGCCCAGCCCGCAAAAAAACGATCGTGATGATGCGATCACTTGGGCGGCATCGGCACCCTGGGGGCGCCATCTGGTATCGGAGGCAACTGCACCGTGCTCGGTTCGGGAGCGCCGGCATTGCCTTTTTGCGACGTCTTGCCTGAGGATTTGGAATCGCAACCCGTCACAATGCCGAGACATACAACCGCAACGACAAACAAAGTACGTCGGATCATTGAGACCTCGAAAGTTGGTTGATTTAACCAGAACGCTCGCCAATTGAGCCGCCTGGCGGGGTCCACGGCCGAATTCACCGCAGGTCATTATCGAATAGACTCGCGGCTCACTTCAAATGCTCAGTCGGCTGGAAAATCGACTGGCAGCCCAAAACAAGCCAAGGATCTGACCTTCGCTGCGGGAATCCATCCTGACGCGCCCCGAAAATCAGATCCTTGATTGTGCGCCGACATCTGATCTGCCGGCACATTGAACTTACTGGTTGCCCAGTTGGTTGAAATCAACGGAGAATCCGTCTCTCCAACCGCCTGCGTAAACAAAGTTGGCCCAGCTGTCACCCGGCGCCAAGCCGAGTCCATTGGTGCATCCCAAGCATCCCGAATTCTGGATGCCCTTCTTAATGGGATTCACCGAGCCATCGCCGCGCGCGAACAGCACCACGCCCGTGTGCTTCCCGCCGAACGCATAGGGGTAGCCGCCGCGCGGCAGGCCCCACAACGTCGATGTGGAGCCGGCGCCCATCCATGCCATCGAGGACGTGCTGCCGTTTTCGAAGTCGCCTAAAAACTCGCCGTAAAGCAGCGTATTGGCAGTGCCGTCCATCGCGGTTATCTGTTCCAGGGTCACTTTCAAGCGGCACGCCTGCGGCCCCATGTATTGATCCCATCCCCAACCGCGATCGAAGAAACCATTCACACCGACATAATTAGTGCGGCCAAGCGTGGTGGTCGTCGTGGCAAAGAATGGTAGGCCGTACGCATACAACCCGCATGAAATGGAAGCGCTGCGACTGTCGGCATTATCCGACGGGCAAAGGTAGGTCGGGATCACGGTTTGCGCATAAATCCAAGTCGTGGTCGGCTGTCCATTAAACGGGGACGTTGGCGTCCACCAGTTCGGGCCGGTGCGATCATGCTGGAAATACTCGCTGACGCTTTGCGCGGGGTTGGGTGCAGGACCACCCGGCTGAATCGGCGGATTCTGGCTGACAAAACGAAACAGGTTATCCTGCTCGATGAAGGGCAGCAGCGTCGTCAGGGCGCCCGTCGCCTGCAGGAACGAGAAGGTCGTGTAGCCGCCCGTCGAGGTGTAGGTCAAATGCCCGATCGGCAAGTACGTGTAGGCGCTGGCGTGGTTGTGCGCGCCTAAGGCCATCTGTTTCAGATTGTTGCTGCATTTCATGCGAGCGGCTGCTTCGCGGATTTTCTGTACCGCGGGCAGAAGCAACCCGATCAGGATGGCGATGATCGCGATGACCACCAGCAGCTCGATCAGCGTAAACGCCGACCGATTCCGCAAACGCTGGAACATTGCGTTCCTCCCGTAAAAATAAGAAAAACAATGATAATCGCGTCGGGGATGAAGGGTACCGTCGTGATAGGCAGCAACTTCTTCCGACCGACAACGAACGGCAAGCCGCTTGTCGTTCAAGACATGCCATTCAAGAAACCAATCGCTTGTCCGACGTCGGCTCGTGAGAGAATGACCGATTCGTTACCAGTCCCACGGCCTCGGCCGGGAGCGATTTACCTTCGAAAATAGCAAGGGGCGGTCGTCACAATTGAAGAGACTTCGGGGTAAAAAGAATTTCGTGCAGATGTGGAAAACCAAGATCCGCAAGCCCTGATTCGGTATTATTGACGATGTACGGAAAATCACTGATTGGACGACCGGGGTCGAAAACGCTCTTCCGCCCAAGGGTCGCCGCGCATGTGATACCCGCCGTGCTCCCAGCTCTCCCAAAAACCAGCCAGATCTTCCGCCATGAACTCCAGACCTCGAACCCACTTGGCGCTTTTCCAAGCGTACAGCCGCGGCACTACCAATCGAAGCGGACAGCCGTGGTCCGGATCCAGATCGATTCCGTTATGCCGCATTGCAAACAAGCAATCCTCGCCGAAAAAGTCCGCCACGGGCAAATTCGTGGTGAATCCGTATTCGCAATGCACCATCACGAACTTCGCTTCCGGCAACGGTTCGACGTGTTTGAGCAATTCGCGCGTGGCCACGCCTTCCCAGAGGTTGTCGAGCTTGCTCCAGCGCGTCACGCAGTGCATGTCGCCCAAGACCTTCACTTGCGGCAAGGCGAAAAACTCGCGATGCGCGAACGTCTTTTGTTGCCGCACCAGGCCGAAGACGTGGAACTCCCATGCGATGTGGTCGAATTCGGGCGTGGGTCCGGCATGCAGCACCGGCCACTTGCGCGTCAACGCCTGCCCAGGCGGCAAGCGCACGCCGCGGCGCGTATCCGAACTGATGATGGCTTCGCTCATGGAAAACTGCTCAATACTTCAAACCGTTCTTGCGGATATGAACGCACGGTTTGGCATCGCCGCACTGGACGCCGGCTTCGATTCGGGCAAACAGCACATGATGATCGCCCGGCGTGGTTCGGCACACCACTTCGCAGCGCATCGCCGCCAACGCGTCCGCCAGTACGGGCATCACTCCGACCGGCCGGTGAATTCGCTTCTCTTGGTCCGGCAGTTCGCTCAGCTCTAGTCCTTTGCCGAAATGGGAAATCAGGTCCGTCTGTCCTTCCGCAAGCACGTTCACCACGAATTTCGCGCCGTCGTTGAGCCATTCGGAGATGCCGCGGCCTTGCTTCACGGCCACGCTTAGCATCGGCGGATCGAACGAGCATTGCTGAATCCAGCTGGCGAGCATGGCCTGCTCGACATCGCCCGCCAAATACGTCACGACGAACAGTCCGCTCGGCACTCGACCCAATGCGGGGGCAATATCTTCCGCTTTC
>JBGQCZ010000017.1:0-18426 GCA_041495645.1 Gemmataceae bacterium
GGTCGCGTACCACACGTACCGGTCGCGTCGCGCCGGCACGTGGGCTGCCGGGAAATTGAGGTAGCTGTGGATGTAAAGCAATTGGCCGGGCACTTTTTCGGTACCGGCGTGCTGAATGGTTTGCCCATCGGGACTCAACAGCCGAGCGCCGATAACGCCGACTTTCGGATCGGAAAACGCCGATTCGGCGACGTCGGCCCAAGGTCGGTCGAATTGAATATCGTTGTTGCAAATCAGAGCAAATTGACCGCGTGCGCCGCGCAGGCCGCGATTGACCGCGGCACTGAAGCCCAGGTTCTGATGATTGAATCGAAGTTCGAATTTCAGATCCCCTGCTGCTTCGCGAAGTACTTCGCGGACCAGCGGATCGGGGCAGCCATCGTCCACCACGACGAACTGAATGCGTCGGTCGCAAGCGAACTTCCGGCAACTGCTCACGCACTCCACAACTCGATCCACGCTGCCGACCGTAGGAATCACCACGGTCCAATCGCAATCGGCGCCAGGCGGCAGATCGAGATCGGGATATTCCAGCGCGGAAATTGGAACCTTCAGATCCTCGACCCGAACTTCGGCTTTCGGCAACTCGGTGGACCGATCGACGCGGGTGAATTCGGCTTCGAGCCGGTCGATGACCCGGTCCCAGGTGTATTGCATGATGAAGCGGCGACCCGAGGCGGCGAGTTCGGAGGCGAACTCCGGTTCGGTCTGAAGGCAACGGCAATGCCGCACGATCCGCTCGACGTCTTCCGGATCCGCGGTCAGCGCCGTCACGCCGTCGATGCAAAATTCCTCGTTGCCGTCGGCTCGGGTGGCCACTACAGGACAGCCGCACGCCATGGCCTCCGCCGCGGTCAGTCCGAACCCCTCGTGACGGCTGGTGAGCAAATACAATCCCGACGTGCTGTACTTTTGGGCGAGTTCATCGTCGGACGGATACTTGAAATGTTGATGGGATAGCGAGTCGTCGAATCGCGGCTTGTCTTCCAAACTAAAGGTGAGCAGCGAGGTATCCGGGTTCAATTCGCGGCATCGTTCGATGACCTTCCGTGCGACGTCCCAACCCTTAATGCGGCTTCCGGCGCCGACGCCGCCCGACCAGGTGCGGGCTTGCGTCATGATTTGATCCGGCCGACGCTCGCCGCCGCGCGGCTGAAATGTTTCCAAGTCGAGACCGATGTGGACCTGGATCGGGTTGAGCCCGAACCGCTCGCGAAGCTGCCGCTCGACCCAAAGCCCTTCGGAAATTGGCCGTAGACCCAATTGATACGACTTCCGCGCCGCGGTGATTTGCTCCGGCGTTTCGCTGTACCATTCCTCAATGTCTTGAACGAGATAGTATCCGCGATCGCCCGGCTGCAGCGATTCGGCCACCATCGGCGCTGTTTCGTGCCAACAGGCTACCTTCACGCCCCGAAACCGCGTCAGCGCTGCCCGGAGCTTGTCGACGCTCTCGAACGGCACCACCGGCACCTCGCGCGGAAACCACGACGCGTCGCCGCATACGCACCAGACCGCGACGCGATGCCCGCGAGCGCGCAGCCTCGACACGTGTTCCAGAATGACGCGCACCCCGCCGCAAAGACCGACGACCGTTTGTACGTAGACGATGTCGTACGCTTCGGTCCGCAATTTGGCGACGCGCCGCTTCTTCTGCAGGCCGCGCAAATAGTTGCGAATGGCAAACGGAACGATGGGTTTGGCGCTTTTGACGAGACGCTTGGGAAAATGTTCGAACATGGCAGCCTCCCTGCCGCGTGCAACCTTCATAATCAAAAACTAGCCTGAATCATACCCCCGGCCTATAAAGTTACAAGCCCTTGGCCCGGAATCGAGATCCGCCGCATGACCCGCCGTTCGCGCGCACGAGAAGTCGCCCTTCAGTTGCTGTTCCAGTTCGACTCGAACCCATCCGTCGCCCGCCCGAACCAGGAGCAGTTTGTTCGCGATCGGCTCAACGAGCCAGTGCTCGAACTGTTTTGCTTCGGGCTATACGACGGCGTTCAATCCAACCGCCAAACGATCGACAAGCATTTGACCGACGCGGCCGAGAACTGGCGCTTGCAGCGCATGGCCGGCGTCGATCGCAATGTCCTGCGCATGGGCGCCTACGAACTGCTGTTCGCGCCCGACGTGCCGACCTCCGCGGCGATTGACGAAGCCATCGAACTGGCCCGCCGCTACGGTTCCAAGGACTCACCCGCCTTCGTCAACGGAGTGCTCGATCGCATTGCCCGCGCGCGAAACGAGAATCCCGTGCCGAAAGCCGAGCTCCCTCTTCCCACACCCGAGCTCGCCTGATGCCCGCCGGTCAGCCCTTCACCCGCTTGTGTCAGCAACTTGCACATCTTCAGGCAGAATCGAGCCGGGCCGATTTGCATCTCCATACCTGCCACAGCGACGGCGTGTGGACACCTGAAGAGGTTGTCGAGCGCGCCAGGCGACGCGGGCTCGGGACAATCGCGATCACTGACCACGATACTTGTTCGGGCGTCGCCGCCGCTCAAGCGGCCGCACAGTCTTCATTTCCCGCTCTCGAAGTCGTCGCGGGCGTTGAAATAACCTGTCGGCATTTGGGTCGCGAACTGCATTTGCTCGGTTACTTTGTCCGCCTCGACAACCCTGATCTCAACGCGTCGCTCGCCCAAATGCGCGAACAACGGCTTCAGCGTTTTCATGAAATGGTGGCGCGCCTTCCGGCGATTGGTGCAGAAGTGGATCAACAAGCCGTTGCGCAACGTGCCGGTTCCGGCCGAGCGCTGGGCCGGCACGACGTGGCCGCACTTCTCGTGCAAGCGGGCAAAGCGCGAACGATTTCGGAGGCGATCACTCGATATATGCGTGACGGCGGGCCAGTCGTCACGCCGAAACAAGGGATTCCCGTCGCCGAAGCGATTGCTCTCATTCATAGCGCCGGCGGTGCATGTAGTTGGGCTCATCCGCCTTCGGACGTGAGTTGCGAATCGCTCATGGCACTTCGGGAAATGGGTCTGGACGCGTTGGAAGTGGAATACCCAACGTTCAAGAAGCCAATGACGCAGCGATTGAGGGAAATGGCCACGGCGGCGGGTCTGGCCATCAGCGGCGGCAGCGATTGTCACGGCCCGACACCCGCAACCCGCGCCATCGGCACGCGCGCCATTTCACGCCCTGAATTGGAACATCTGCGAAGAATCGCGAAGTCTTGATCCGTGGGTCAGGATTCAATCCTGAAAAAAAACCGGGAAATGAGGAACCGAGAACCGAGAATGAAAAAATGAAAGCAGTTCTTCATTCTCGGTTCTCGGTTCCTCATTTCCCGGTTTTCTGCAGATCTCCAGCAGATAGGTTGGAAACTTGCGGCCGCGGATCACACCGTTCGACGGAAGAATTGGTACCAGATGCCCACGCCCAACGTTGCGCCGACAGCCGTCGAGATGGCGATCATGACGAGCCAGCGGAGCAAGGTCGTGAAGAAGCCGGGCTTCGAGGCGACGATCGGCTGGTCGAAGAACGGCATCATCGTCGGCGGTTTGTAGGCCGGCGGCGGAATCGTTTCGCCTTTTCCCAGCGGGACATTCGAGCGGACGGGCATTTTTGGCGGTTCAACCGGCGGCGGAGCAGCGGTGTCGCGTGGCCCTGAAGTCTTGGGCTGTCGATAGGAGTCCAGCGTCGGCGGCCGGGGAGCATCCATGGCCGAGGATCGGATCTTTTCCATCGGCGGCACAACCGCGCCGTGAAACGAACGCAGCTTCGGCATTTCGATGGAGGGCGGCCTGGGCGGTTCGGGAGCGGAATGACTGAGCGAGGACGGCCGCGCCGTGCCCTGCGCCGACGGCCGCAACGGCGGCAAACCCAACTTGCTGCCATCCTGGCCCTGAAGTTTCGAACCGGGCAAGCGCACCATTTCCGGCGGAGCCGGCGGCGGCACTGGAACCGGAACGGGACCGCGTTGACTGCCGGCGGCCGGGGCCGAGCCGCGTTGACTGCCGGTCGGGGGCGAACCGCGTTGACTGCCTCGCGGCGGCGTCGGCTCGCCAGAAGTCGTCAGCGAACGAGTTTCCACGGGGGCGGCCGGTGACCGCGGCGGCGCGCCGCCGGAGCGCGAACCGAACACGCCAACCAGGTCCACGACCGATCCCGTGCCCATTGGTTTGGAAGCGGCCGCGGCCGCGATTGCCCGCAAGGCCGGCGGCACCGGCACCGTGACTCCATTCTCGATGTCGTCTTCCGGTATTTCGGGCAAGGCGATGATCGGGCTGCTGGTCGAACGGTTGGTGGCGAGTTCTTCAGGGCGCACGAAGGTGGCATCGCGAATCGCATGCGACGAGGCCGGCTTGGGCTTCGCGGCCGTGGCAAACGTCGGCTCCATCGCCGCCGGGCTCAAGCGCGGCATCTCCTCCGCCGATGGCGGGCCGATCGGTTGCTGCGTCCACACTTCCAGCGCATCCACTACATCCTGCGGGGTCTGGTAGCGGTCTTTCGGGTCCTTGGCCAGCATCTTTTCGAGAATGCGGGCCACGCCCTGCGACACATCGGTGCGCAGTTCGCGGATCGGCTTCGCTTTCTTCGTCTGATGAGCCTTCAGTTTGTCGGCAACCGTCCCATCCGGGAACGGGGGCTGACCGGCGAGAATGTAATAAAACGTCGCGCCCATTCCGTAAATGTCGGCCCGAATGTCGATGTTGCGGCTGTCGCGGGTTTGTTCCGGGGCCACGTAGTCGGCCGTGCCCAGCACGTTCTTGTCGTCGAATTTCAAAGTCAACTGGTCTTGTTCGTCGCGGTAGAAGCGGGCCAGGCCCATGTCAAGCAACTTGGCCACGCCCTGCCGGTCGACGAGGATGTTGCCGGGCTTGATGTCGCGATGGATCATGCCGCGCGAGTGCGCGTATTGCAGCCCGATGCAGGCTTGGCGAATGTAGTGGCAGGCCCGCAGCGAATTCATGGGGCCAAACCGCTTGACGATTTCAAGCAAGCTCGTGCCGTCCATGTATTCCATGACCAGGAAATGCAACGGACCATCTTGATCGATGTCGTAGGTGCGGACGATGTTGGCGTGTTCAAGCCCGGACGCCACTCGAGCCTCACGATAAAAGCGGCCAAGCGAAACGGGATCTTCGGCTTTGGTGGGCGGCAGCACTTTCACGGCCATGCGCTTGCGCATGAACGTGTGCTCGCACAGAAACACCTGGCCCATCCCGCCGACGCCGATTCGCTCCAGCAGTTTGAACTTGCCGAGCGTGAAGCCGCGCCATTTGCCCAACAGGTATTGCTCGCCCTGGAAATAGGTCAGGAGGCCTTCGCGAACCATCGTCGCGACGACTTTTTTCGAATCGCTCTGCAAGAGCCCGTCGCGTTTATGAGTTTCCAGAAACGACGTGAGTTTGCGCTCATCCACGAGCCCGCTCTTGCGGATGAGCACTACCAAATCGTCAGCGCTGGCTGGAACGGACATCCGCTCCTCGCTTTCCGTCAATTAGGCTCCGGTCGGGCGTCCCGGATGCATCCAGCCCGAACCTCCGTGAATCCCGCGCGCACTCCCCCAACCCTGGGCCATCCTAAAGTGCATCAGCCCAAGTATAAGTCCGAAAATGCCGCGAGGAGCAATTTTTTCGCCGAAACAGCCGGCTCCGGGTAATTTCGAACACAGGCACGCAACCAGCGCATTGCAGCAACTCGCTGTAGCCACAGGCTTTAGCCTGCGATGTTTCGGCGAGCGCGGCCAACGCAGGCTAAAGCCTGCGGCTACAAGAGGTTAGCACTTCGAGTTTCGACTTCGGCGCGAGTTGGAAATGCCGTTTGCGTACCCAGGCGGGTAACAGTCAATGCCGCAACGCGCACCGCTTTCGTGGCCGCCTCGTGGAGGGGCAGCCCTTCGCCCCAGAAGACCGCCAAGGCGGCCGTGAACGAATCACCGGCACCGGTCGGGTCAACGGCCTTGGCCGCTACAGCTGGAATGTGGGTCGTGCCGTCGTCGACCAATAGAGCGCCGCGCTCGCCGAGCGTAACGACTACGGTCTTCGCGCCGCGGCCGAGAAGCACCTTCGCGGCCGACTCCACTTCCTCCAGGCTCTGCGATTGCCGGCCGGCCAGCAATTCGAGCTCCGTCTCGTTGGGAACAAGTAGGTCGGTCAGTCGCAGCAATTCATCGGGCAGCGGAACGGCCGGCGCCGGCGTGAGGATCGTTCGCACGCCCGACCGCCGCGCCACGCGAAACGCTTCGAGCGTGGTTTCGAGCGGAACCTCGAGTTGGCAGAGCAGCAGGTTTGCCGCTCGAATCGCGGCTGCGGCATCGCGCACGTCTTGAGGCGAAAGCACGCCATTAGCGCCCGGAACGACGATGATGCAATTCCGGGCCGCATCATCAACCAGAATCCCGGCCACGCCGGTGGTGCGCTCGGCATCAACGCGGACGTGCGCGGCGTCCAGGCCTTCGTCGCGCAAGTGGCTCAAGTAATCCTGCCCGAACGCATCATTGCCGACGCGGGCCACAAAACTGGTTCGCGCTCCGAGCCGCGCGGCGGATACGGCTTGGTTGGCGCCCTTGCCGCCAAACGCAAAATGAAATTGCCGCCCGGTCAACGTCTCGCCCATGCGAGGCAGATGCGGGGTGCGAAACGTCAGGTCCACATTCGCGGACCCAACCACGCAAATTCGCGGCGACGTGTTCATCTATTTGGCGTTGTATTCAGTTCTGGTCCGCAGATTCGGCGAATTCGGCGAACCGGCTGCGTAAGCTGCCGGTTCGCCTATTCCCCTCGCTCCAGTTCGCTGCGCCACGCGATGAGGTTGTCGCGTTCTTGCGGGGACAGATTCGGCAAGCGCTGGTAAGCAACTACCAGCGGGTGAAGGTGGCAGATGTAGCCGCCTTGCGGCGCGCTGGTGAGAAGTTGATTGAAGAGACTCGCCACGTCGTCGGCGAGGTTGGGTTCGTCTTCCACCAGCGTGGCGAGAGTGAGGATGCCGGCGACGGTAGTCCAGTCGAGCGGGCCGTTGCAGAGATCGAAGAGGGCCTGCCGGCGTTTCGAGCCTTCCCATTTGGTTTCGACCTTGGCGACGAGCAGAGCCGCGGCGATCTGCACGCGCTGCACCCATTCCCAGGGCGTGAATTTCCGAGGCACCGGCGGCGGGTGAACCATGACGGAGAGAATATCGCGAACTTTGCCGGGGCCGAACTGCTGGGCCACACCGGCCGCGTCGGCGAGCCAGGTCTTGAGGTGGTAGGGCCGCGAGGCGATCACGGCGACGGCGTCGGCCATGCGCTGGGGCGGCTCGGTGAGTGCCGGCGCCGGCCGCGTGCCTTTGTATTGCCAAAGCAGGTATTTTACTTCGGTGCGCGGATAGCGCACGTCCGGCTGCGGAACCGATTCCACATCGATGGTCAAATGGCCGCGTTTGTTTTCGCGGGCCATTTGCAAATCGTAGGCGAGGTAAATACTGGGCGCTTCGAGCGAACTAAGCGCCATGCCCTGGATTTCGATGGGCTTGCCCGCCTGCCACTTTTCCACCATGACGCGAATCAGTCCAAGCGAGGCTTCCTGCGGATCGGGCAGCCAGTTGCCAAACCACGGGCCAAAGCGGTCCATGAGTTGGCGGGCGCGGTCGTTGCGTGGGTTGTCGCGGGCATACTCTTCGAGCTTGTCCTTCCAAACGGGATCGTCGGTGCGTGCCTGACGGACGGCATAGAGCGACGGCTTGGCCCAGGCGTGGTCGGGCGCGATCTTCAGGGCCTCGCGATACCAGCGCTCGCTGTTGTCGAGGCGCCGGCTGTCGAAGAACATGTCGCCGAGGTCGAGGCGGACCGCCACGTCCTCGGGTTGATGGCGAAGGGCCTCGCGGAACCATTTTTCGGCGCGGTCGATATCGTCGCGGTCGCGGTAGACCATGGCGAGGGCGATGCAAGACTGATAGCCGGGTTCGAGTTCGTGAAGTTCGCGGGCGGTCTCGAGCGCGGCATTTAGGTCGGGCAATCGGCGCAGGAGGGTAGTGCAAAGAAACAAGAAGCCGCCGTCGTAAATCTGCGATTCGCGAAGCAAACGGATGAGAGTTGGCAATCGCTTGAGCAAAGCCTCATCGGCGCCGAGGATGGAGCGGAAGCGCGGCAGTTCGTCGATCAACGACTGGATATGGCCGGTGATTTTCAGGCAGTTGACCTGATGTGCGATGCGCGATTTCGCGAGCCAGGCGAGCGCCCAATCGAGAAACGGCTTGTTGGGCGCGGCGAGGGCGCATTGAAGGACGAGGTCGACGGCGTCGTGGTAGCGGCCCAGCTTGAACATGATGTAGCCGCGCACAGCAACAGTGCCGACCAGCGTGGACTCCGCATCGAGCGGGGCGAGTGCGAGCGGATCGTCGGCGGCATCGACGGTGCGAGCGAGCAACGTGAGCCAATCTTTTCGCAGCGGATCGCTGGTGAGGGCGTGGGCAAGGTGATCGGCGGCGTCCTTGAAATGGCCGGCGGCAAAGGCTCGCTCGGCGGAGGCAGCTTCCTGCTCGGGCGTCGGCGCGGGCATGAGGCGTCTCCGGGCGGGCTGCGGCCAAGGATCAGGAAAGTCCCAGCGCTTGCTGGTAGACCTCGTCATTGTAGCCGACCAACAGCGTCGCGCCGATGCGAACCGTCGGGGCGCGCAGGTTGCCGGTCGGGCCGATCATATGTTCAATCAGCGTTTGATCGTTCGGGCGGTCCTTCGTCAGGTCGAAGGTCAGGATCTTCTTCCCGCGAGTAACCACGATGAGCTTCCGAATGCCATCGAGAAGTTTGAGGGCATCCTTCGGTCCGATCTTGTCCTTAGCGGCATTGACGGTCTCGGAGACGGTGCAAGTGTTGGCGTCAAGGAACCCCTGCGCACGCTTGCACGACGTTCAGGAGACGCGGTGATAGCGCCAATCAATTGATTTCGGCATGATGGGAACTCCATTAGGTTCTTACAGGTTCTTCCCGCGGCTTGGCGAGACGAATAACCAGGCGCTCCAATTGCAGCCACGGCGGCAGCGGGTTGCCGCCTTTCAATCCCAAGTCGATGTCCAGCAACCAATCGTAGAGCTTTTCCAATCGCCGCATGCCGAGATGTTTCATCTGCTGTTCCCAGCCTTTCATGGCGAAGTCGCGAGCGCCGACTTGCGCGAGCGCCTGGGAAACACCCTCGCCCTGCTTGATCAGGCGGGCGGCCTGGGCGAGACGGCGCAATTGCCAACTGAACGCTCCGAGAATGGCGATCGGGTCCTCGCCTTCGTCGCGCAAGCGGTGCAGAATGTCCAGCGCTTCGGAGACCTTCGCCTCGCCGATGGCATTGAAGATCTTGAAGGTCTCCGCGCTGCGGCTGCGGCCACAGAGAATGTCCACATCGTCCACGTCGATCGTGGCCCGCTCACCGACGTATGTCGCCAGCTTGGCCAATTCCTGGTCGAGCAAACCGAGCGACGGCTCGATGAGATCGACGAGCAATTGCGCGCCGGCTGTCGAGAGTTTCTTCTTGTATTCCGATTGGGCGCGCTGAACGCACCACGGCGGCAATTGAAACGGCTTGGGCGATTTGCAGACAAAGGTCACGTCGTCGGGCAGCGTTTTGGCGAGTTTCGTGTTGGAAGGCCAGGTGCGCACATCGAGGATCAGCGTTCCCTTCGAAGGCTTGGTGACGTACTTTTCGAGTTGCGCACGGTGTTCGGAAACAAATGGGTCGGCCTGTTCGATAACGATGACGCGGCGCGGGCTGAGGAAGGGCAACGTGTCCAATTCACTGCGAACGGTAGACCAATTGGCTTCATCGCCGGGATAAACCGAGACGGCGAAAGCCGGGTCGGCGTCTTCGAGCAGGAGCGGTTCGAGGGCGGCGCGGACTTGGCGCTTCAAAAAATCCTCGTCGCCGAAAAGGACGTAAACCGGCTGCGGTTTGGCCTTGCTCGACTTGGCCAGAAACTCAACGGCGTCCATCGGTTGCTCCGGCAAACGATCGGCTTACCAACCGAGCAATTGTCGGAGTTCGTCGGCTTCGAGGCTAGGTACGACCGCATCGGCGGCGTCGATCGAATGTCGCGGCGTGCCTGCATGCGGCACGACCACACATCGAGCGCCAGCCGCTTTCGCCGCCCGCAAGCCGTTGGGGCTGTCCTCAAACACCAGCAATTCACCGGGCTCGACCGGGAAGCGCGTCGCCGCGAGCTGGTAAACATCCGGAAACGGCTTCCCGCGTTTCACGTCATCGCAAGTAAGGACAAAGTCGAAGTGATCGAGCAGCCCGTGTGGGCCGAACACGCGGCGAACAAACTCCGGGCCGGAGGAAGTGGCGATGCAAAACGGCACGCGGCGCGTGCGCAGTTCGTGAAGAAACGCACCGACGCCGGGCATCAGCGGGCCGGGCCGATCGCCGAGCACCTCGAAGAACAGGTCTTTCGCTTCGGTGGAGATGGCTTCGAGCGGATCGGCGAGGCGATAATGTTCGCGGAAGCGCGGCAGCGATTGCGCCGCGGGCGTGCCCATCATCGATTGCATTATTTCCGGATCGAACGGCAATCCACGCCGGTCCAGAAAGCGCCGCACGGCTTCCCCGAATATCGGCTCGGTGTCGATCAGCAATCCGTCGAGATCAAATGCGACAGATCGAAACGTCAATGGCATGAATGTTGTCTTGTTGATTTGCGTTGGCGAGTCGGAATCACTCTTT
Source organism: Gemmataceae bacterium (assembly GCA_041495645.1). GTDB lineage: Bacteria > Planctomycetota > Planctomycetia > Gemmatales > Gemmataceae > JBGQCZ01. The sequence continues at coordinate 10,641 of JBGQCZ010000017.1, forward strand.
CGGTCGTGCATTGTCGTCATCGTAAACATCAGGAAGCACGTTTTGAACCACGGCTTGTGCCGTCTCTTCCACATCGCTATCGTCGTCGCCTTTGGACTTGTTCATGAGCTTAGCAAGCTCGTCGGCGTCGATGCGTTGCGTGTGTTCGGTCACGGACACGGGCGGATCGCCGGGGCCAAGGTAAACGCGAAACTTCACGCTGGCGACGTGCAACTGGTCATTGGGCAGCAGAGCGGCGCGGCGGATTCGCTGGTTGTTTACGCGCGTGCCATTCGTGGAACCCAGATCGCGAACCAGCAACAGGCCATCGGTCTTGACGATCACGCAATGCAACTTCGACACGCTCTTATGGTCAAGATTCAGATCGCAGTCTTCCTTGCGCCCGACGACGATCATGTCCTTGACGATCTCGATCGGATCGCCGCCCTCCAACGGAATCAACTGGGCTCGCATGGCGCACTCGCAGAAGAATTCCCTTGCATCGTTGGCTCAGCCGTCAATATTAACCATACCCGCAAATCGGGCAACGTGCCACCGGAAACGAGCGGAGAAGGACCATGACGGGCAGAATGCGAATCGGCGAACCGGACTTTGTGTTCGATTCAATGAAGGAGCGCATCGCACGGCGAATCGTGCGCTTGAAGGGCGACACGAAGAGCGAGGTCCAAGAAGTGGTGGCGACATTCGAGGGCGACAAGGTGATCGGCTCGAAGATACAAGCCGAGTTGCAGACCCTGGCGAAGAAACACGCGGGTGAAACCGTCGCGCTCGAATGGCTCGGCAACATGGGTTGGGTGCGCTTCGTGACCTGCCGCAAATAGCAACAGCTGCGATGTATGACAAGCTCTAGACCGAGATGACCGCCGTTGTCGCGAGTTCGGTCACAGACTTCAGAATTGCTTCAACCAATCGGCTTTGGCGAAGGGGCGAAACGCCCTTTTTGGCGAGAAACGCCGTCACTCCCTCCGGATTGTATTTGAAATTCAACTGCGCCAGAACTTTTTCCAGAACTTCTTTCGGCTGAAATCGAGCAAGGACCTTGTCGGACTCGGAAATGCTATCGTCAAAAAGTTCTACGAAGGTTGCCGGATTGTCAAAGAAGACGGCTTCGATTGTTGGCACCGCCAAGCAGACCCGCCACATTTCACGTGGCCCAGCGGCGCCAAGTGAATGTTCAAAATGATTCTCCACCTCGCGAACGGGCTGATTGTCCGTGTCAACGACGAGAATGACCGGTTCGTTACGAACAGCCAGAATTGAGCGGGCAAGTGAATCCGCGGCCGACCTAGCGCCTGCCGACCATATACGAGTTTGTTTGTTATCCAACTCCGGCTTGAGTATCGCTCTCAAGATTGCTACGTCGAGATCGCCTTCGGTCACAATGTGGCAGATCATTTCAAATATTCCTCAATCGACCCAAGATTTAAGTCGGGCCAACCGTGAGTAACCGCGTACCGATACTTCCTCTCCAGTCCATCTACCATTTTCTGCTTTTTAAGGGCGAGATCAATCTCTGTTCCCTGCCAAAGAAGAATTGTTTGCGGCGCCATGTAACGGACCAACGCGACGGCCGGATCGGAAAACCCGCTACGACTGATCGCTAGACCGATACTCGCCGCCGGTCGACGAAGCAACTGGCTTCTCAACTTCGCCACTGGCCCCACATCCACTTTTGCCGCGTGATCCTTTGCTTCGACAAGTCCATGCAATTCACGAACGAATACGGCTCCATCGATTTGTTCCAGTTCTTCGTTATTCGCGTCTCGAACCGAATATGGCCAAACAACAGCGGCCCCTTCCAGCTGAAACGCCCTGAGAATCAGGTATTCGAACGCCTTGCCGGGATCCCAATCAGGAACGTCTCCGGCAAGGATTGCGTCCCAGAGCCGCAAGATCCCACCGTGATCGAAGCGCTGCATGCGCTCTTCGTATTCCTTATGCGATGCCATTTTTTCAAGAACTCTTGTCGCATCACTTCGTTTTTTGTCCCTTTTCGATCTTTGCCCACGTATCGCGTAATGTCACGGCCCGATTGAAGACCAATTTCCCGGGCGCTGAATCCTTGTCGACGCAGAAATATCCCAAGCGCTCGAACTGATATCGATTGCCAACCGCGGCGTTCGCCAGCGACGGTTCGAGCTTGCAGCCCGTAAGCACTTCGAGCGATTTCGGATTCAGGTTCACCCGATAATCCTGGCCTTCGGGCAAGTCGTCGGGATCGGGCTTGGTGAAAAGGTGATCGTAGAGCCGTACTTCCGCATCGACGGCGTGTGCGGCGGACAACCAGTGGATCGTGCCTTTGACTTTGCGCCCGTCGGGCGCGTTGCCGCCGCGCGTGGCGGGGTCGTAGGTGCAGCGCAATTCGACGACCGCGCCGGTCTTGGGATCTTTCACCACGCTCGTGCACTTCACGAAGTAGGCATAGCGTAAGCGGACTTCGCGGCCGGGCGCGAGGCGGAAGAAGTCCTTCGGCGGACCTTCGCGGAAATCATCCTGCTCGACATAGATGATTCGCGAAAACGGAACCTTGCGTGAGCCCGCCGTCGAATCCTCCGGATTGTTGATCCCTTCGAGTTCGTCCGTTTGACCCTCGGGATAATTCTCGATCACCACTCGCAGCGGGCGAAGAACGCCCAAGACGCGATTGGCTCGTTTGTTGAGGTCTTCGCGCAGGGCGTCTTCCAACCAGGCCACGTCGATGACGCCCTCGAACTTCGACACGCCGATCCGCTCGCAGAACTTGCGCAACGACTCGGGCGTATAGCCGCGGCGGCGGACCCCGCAAATCGTCGGCATGCGCGGATCGTCCCAGCCGGACACGTGCTTCTCTTGCACCAATTGAATCAGCCGGCGCTTGCTGAGCACCGTGTACGTGAGATTGAGCCTCGCGAATTCAATTTGCTGCGGGGCGTAGATGCCGATGTTCTGGATGTACCAATTGTAGAGCGGGCGGTGGTTTTCGAATTCCAGCGTGCAGATCGAATGCGTGATCTTCTCGATCGAGTCCGATTGCCCGTGAGCGTAATCGTACATCGGATAGATGCACCATTTGTTCCCGGTGTGTTGATGCTCTGCGTGCAGGATGCGGTACATCACCGGGTCGCGCATGTTGAAATTCGGGTGGTTCATGTCTATCTTGGCCCGCAACGTGCGTGCGCCGTCGGGGAATTCACCGGCCTTCATGCGGCGAAAGAGATCGAGGTTTTCATCGACCGATCGATTGCGATACGGGCTTTCCTTGCCGCCCTTCACATCGCCGCGAGTCTTGGCGACTTCCTCGGCGTTCAGATCGCAAACAAAGGCTTTGCCGTCGCGGATGAGCTTCTCGGCCCATTCGTAAAGCTGGCCGAAATAGTCGGAGGCGTAGAGTTCGCGATCTTCCCAGTTTCCGCCAAGCCAGCGCACGTCTTCGCGGATCGAATCGACGTACTCTTGCTCTTCCTTTTCCGGGTTGGTGTCGTCGTAGCGTAGGTTGAACTTGCCGCCGTACTTGACCGCCAACCCGTAATTCAGGCAGATGGACTTGGCATGCCCAATGTGCAAATAGCCGTTCGGCTCGGGCGGAAAACGCGTATGCACGCGCCCGCCAAACCGCCCGCCGCGGTTATGCTCCTCGATGATTTCCTGAATGAAGTTGAGAGAGGGAGTTGAAGCGGTTTCGCTCATGAAGTCTTCTGCCTTCTCCGGTAAGAGAAACCGACGCGGATTGTCGCTCAAAGCGCAACGGCTTCCATGAGTATCCGATCTTCGATGTGTGGGCTGATTCCCCCTTCTGAGACCACGTCGACTTTGCACCCAAGCAATTCCGACAAATCCTGTTCGAAGCCAACCAAATCCAGTAAGCTCCGGCCCGGCTCGAAATCCACAAGCACATCCACATCGCTGTTCGCGCTCGCTTCACCCCTTGCCACGGAACCGAAAATACGCACACGGCGTATCCCGAACCGGGCCGCTAACTCCAAGATCGCGGATCGCTGTTCGCGCAGTTGTTCGAGGCTGAGTTTCATCAAGCGCATTTTATGGGAAATGGCTTTGAACTGAAAATGGCATTATCGGCCGGCCGCATCACAATGTGAAAAATGGCACCGGAAGCAGGAATGCGTGCTGCTCGTACAGGCTCCAGATGCCGTGCCAGCTGAGGAACTTGGTGAAGAACACGATCAGCACGTAGAAGCCGGCGACGGGCAGCAGCGGCAGGCGGCCGGTGATGCGGAAAAACCAATGCCGCGGTTCCGGCCTTCGTGCGGCAAGGCGATTAGCCCGGCCCATCGCCCAGCCGGTCAGGACCTTGGCCGGGTAGATGAACAGGATGAAGAACAAGCTCGGGAGCCATTCGGCCTCGCGCGGCACGATTTGAATTTTGAGCAAATACAACGGCAGCGCAGAGAGTAGCGTGATGATGAACGCGAAGGTGAATGCCCACGGCGCGCGGCGGTAATCCCGGCGGGCTTCGGCGATGTTGAAGGCCTCGGCAAAGTTATTGGTTGTCGCAAAGCGCATTTGCAGGATCGGTAGATACAGCAGCACGAGTGTCAGTAGCAGCGACCCGATGATTCCAAGCGCGTTGCCGAGCGGGCCGTTGGCCGCATGGCTCAACACCAGCAGTGTGATCGGTACAAATAACCATGCGAACGAACCGACCAATCCGCGGAACCCCAACCAAAAATAGTAAGGCAGACGCAACGACATGAACGTGTCCCACACCGCGTCGCGGGCCTTTGCGTAATAACCGCCCTCGACGATTCGCACTGTCAACCAGATCAGGTTGAACGGCGAAATGAAATGGCGGAATTTCCCGCCAAGAGCGCACGCGGAGGCGATGTAGACAAACGTCAGACATAACAAGACCAGCAAGCCGACGCGCCAACGTGCCGCCATCGGGCTGCCCGGATCGATGATTTGAGCCGCCTTTGCCAAGCCGGCCACATATCCAACAGGCGCAATAGGACTCAGAATCAATAACCAGCAAACGAAGACGATCAGGCCTAGCCGGGCTGCAAGCCGCACACCAACAAACCCATCACGAAGCCGGCCCGACCGCCCGATGCGACCCGCGGATTCGAGCAAATAGCCAAAGCTGAGCAGGTTCAAGATCGGGACGGATGCCAAAAATGCCAGCCCAAACGGTATCACCACCAAGCCGAACAGCCACTCGACGCCGGACCCAATGGCCCACAAAGTTCGCAAAACCTTGTTGCCGGGTCGTGACGCGTCCGACACGGCGAACTCGACGTATGGAGGCGTCGCCGGAAGTGCTTCGAGCGGTTCTCTTGGCTCGGCCGCGATGGCTTCCCGGGGTTCGGCCTTCACCACCTCCAACGGACCAGCCGCCACGACTTCCATCGGCTCGGTCTCCGCATCGTCCAGAATCGGAACGTCGCGGCCGACGGGTCTCAAGTTGGTTTCCACGGCGTGGCTCATGCAGATACTACCCGCGACATTCTTCCCGGTTTCGGACAATGCCCGCGCGATTGCGGCGAAGTATCCGGTAGCAGCAGCCCGGCTGCTCAATACCTCAGCCAAATTTGCCGCGCCTGGTATTAGCAGCCGGGCTGCTTTGGTTTATCGAGCCGGCGAAGTTCATTATGGGGCCGATGAAACCGCTCCCCGATTCTCAAGGTAGGATACCATAGAATTGCCCGCGGGAAGGTATGGTTATGACTTGGCACAAAAACCTTCTGTTTATCGGCTTGGTGGTTGGCGGCGGGGTAGCGCTAGTCGCCAACCTCATGCCGCCTCGCGAAGTGAAGGCCATCACTTCTTACGATGCTGGTGCTTATATCCACCCGGATTTCCGCGACACGGTTGATCGCGTCAATACCGCCTTTAGCCGGCAATGGTCGTCGGAAGGACTCAAGCCGGCCCTACCCGCTTCGGATTTGCTGATCGCGCGCCGCCTCGCGCTGGGGCTCATGGGCGCCGTTCCGTCGCTCGAGGAGATCCGCCAGATCGAATCGTTGCCGCCCGCCGAGCGCATGCCCTGGTGGCTCGACCATATTCTGCAGGACCGCCGCTTCGCCGATTACTTCGCCGAACGCCTCGCTCGCGCTTACGTCGGCATCGAAGATGGCCCGTTCATTTTCTTCCGCCGCCGCCGCTTCGTGAATTGGCTGGAAGAATCGCTGGTCAAGAACCGGCCCTACGATGAAATCGTCCGCGACTTGATCGACGACAACGGCCTGTGGACCGACAAGCCCGCCACCAATTTCGTTAGCGTCACGTGTCAAAACGACAAAGGAAATCAGCCCGATCCGGTGCGACTCGCCGGCCGCGTGACGCGCGCCTTTCTCGGATTGCGTATCGACTGCGCCCAGTGCCACAACCACCCGTTCGCCAATTGGAAGCAGACCGATTTCGAAGGGCTGTCGGCGTTCTTCGGGCAGACGCACGTCGGCCTCAAAGGCATTCACGACGCCCCCGGCGAGTATCAGGTAGAGGACCGCAAGACCCAGGAAAAGAAAACCGTCGCCCCGCACGTGCCGTTCAACCCGGAATTGCTTCCGGAAAACGGCACCCGCCGCCAACAGCTCGCGACCTGGGTCACCCACCGAAATAATCCGTATTTCGCTCGGGCAACCGTGAATCGCGTGTGGGCTCTGGTGTTCGGCCGCCCGCTGGTCGAACCGGTCGACAACCTGGAATCCGAGGGCCCAATCCCGGCGGCGCTGCAGATCCTGGCCGACGACTTCATCGCGCACAAATTCGACTTGCGACATCTGATCCGCGCGATTGCCAGCACCGAAGTGTTTCGCATCGACAGCGCGACGGAACACGACGTAACCGAAACTCATGAAAGAGCCTGGGCGGTTTTTCCGCTTACGCGTCTCCGGCCCGAGCAGGTCGCGGGCGGAGTCATTCAGGCCGCGTCGGTCTCCACGATCGACACGAAATCGAACATCTTCGTGCGCTTGGCCCGCTTCGGCCAGCAGAATGAGTTCGTCACGCGCTATGGCGATAACGGCGAGGATGAGTTCGAAGGCCGCGGCGGCACGATCCCGCAACGCTTGCTCCTCATGAACGGCAAGATGGTGCGTGAGAAGATCAAAAACGATCCGAGCAACGCCTCCACGCGAATCTCGATGATGGCGCCGGATGATGCGCGAGCCATCGAAGTCGCTTATCTCACGGTACTCACGCGCCGGCCCACGCCCGCGGAAGCCGAGCATTTCGCCGTCGCCCTGGCCGACCAAAAAATAAGCCGCGCTCAACGGCTCGAAGACCTGTTCTGGGCGCTCGTCAATTCGACGGAGTTCTCATGGAACCATTAAACCGACGCGGTTTTATCCAAATAGCCGGAATCGCGGGCGCGACCTGGCTCACGCCGGTCAGCCATATGCTCGCTCGCGCCGCCGAGCAGCCCGGCAAATCTCGCGAATTGGCGCAGTCGATTATCGTGCTTTGGCTCCAGGGCGGGCCGAGCCAATTGGAAACGTTCGACCCGCATCCCAACACGCGCATCGCCGCCGGCACCGGGGCCATTGACACCGCTCTCAAAGGCGTGCAACTTGCGCCCGGGCTCGAACGCGTCGCCGAGGAAATGGGCTCGATCAGCTTGATCCGCTCGATGGTCAGCAAGGAAGGCGACCACGAACGCGGCACTTACACGATGAAGACCGGCTTCCGCCCGGACCCGACCGTCGTTCATCCGTCGATCGGCGCCATCTGCTGCCACGAACTGCCGATCGCCGGCACCGACATTCCGCGGCACGTGAGCATTCTGCCGGGTCAGTGGCCGGCACGCGGCGGTTACCTCGGCGACCAATTCAACGCCTTCCGCACCGAAGAC
>JBGQCZ010000018.1:0-18381 GCA_041495645.1 Gemmataceae bacterium
AATTGTCCGCGAATGGCAAAGGTAACGTTCCGACAACCCTGCGGTCGGTGGATCAAGTGCGACAAACGGGCGTGAAGCTGGAAACCGTGTCGGCCCCGCAACGGCAGGTACAAGTGCAAAACGTCCAGCAAATGGTGGATCGAAGCGCGCAAATGACCAGAACGGTCAGTCGTGAGAAGATCGCTACCGACTCTGTCCCTCGCATTGGCGCCGGGTCAGCGGGGCACATGGGGCACGAATTCAATGCGCGCTCGGGCGCATCGGTCGAACACGGGAACACGATGCCACGGATGAACCAGGGCACGCCCGTGCAGAACTTCGGCGGGGCTGGCCGGCCCACCGGCGGCGGTCGCGCTAGCGGCGGAGGCAGCAAGGGCGGCGGACACTAACCATGTGAAGTGGTTCCGTTCGCGGAAAGTCGGAGCCTGGGAATCGAGCCCTTTTTGGGCGAGGTTCCTGGGCTCCTCTTGCATTCAAACGACAATCCGAGTTAGAACCACATGCGATTCGCCGCGTTGGCCGATGGAAGGAGAACAGATGAGTTCGGTCAAGGAGCCAGTGTCCGCACAACCGCTCGACGGCCCAGCTCAATCCGAGACGAATTGGGGCAAAGCGCCGCCGTCGCGAGAAGTATTGCAATTCCTTCAAGGGCCTCAGCGGCGTGGCTACGAATTGGCGAGCGCATTGCGAATCTTCTTCGAGACCATTCGCGGGTTTCGCACGTTTCACTTCCTCGGTCCTTGCGTCACGGTGTTCGGTTCGGCCCGCTTTACGCCCGATCATCCGTACTATCAGTTAGCGCGTGAAGTCGGCGAGCGATTAGCGCGGGCCGGATTTACGGTGATGACCGGCGGTGGACCCGGCATCATGGAGGCCGCCAACCGCGGGGCACGCGACGTCGGCGGCAGGTCTGTGGGTTGCAACATTCAGTTGCCGCAGGAACAAGAGCCAAACCCGTATCTCGACAAATGGGTGACGTTTCGGCACTTCGCGGTTCGTAAGCTCATGCTGGTGAAGTACTCGTACGCGTTTATCGCGATGCCCGGCGGGTTCGGCACCTTGGACGAGGTTTTCGAGACCGCGACGCTGATTCAAACCCGCAAGATCGAAGACTTCCCATTGATATTCATGGGCGTGGAATATTGGAAACCGTTGTTGGATTTCATTCGCGGGCGATTGCTAGCGCAAAAGACCATCGACGCCGAGGACGTGGATCGGATTCTCGTGACCGACTCGGCGGAGGAAGTAGTGAAGTCGATTACCGACATCGCCTTGCCGCGTTTTGGCTTGTCGTTTGCTAAACCGATCAAGCGCCGCTGGTATCTTGGCGAATGAGGATGAGCGGAATCAAGCCGGCCAACCCGCACCGAGAGCTTTCTTCTGAGCCGACGTGATTTGCTGAATGCCTTTCTGACCGAGTTGCAAGAGTCGGTCGAGTTGCGTTTGCGTAAAAGTCGCCTCCTCGCCGGTGCCCTGTACTTCGATAAACCGCCCGTCGCCGGTCATGACCAGATTCATGTCCACATCGGCGTCGCGGTCTTCTTCGTAGCAGAGGTCCAACCACTCCGCCCCACTACACAGACCCACGCTGATGGCGGCCACGCTGCCGGTCACCACGTTGGACGCCGGGCCGATATCCTTCTTGAACACCGTCAGCGCGTCGATCAGCGCGATGTAAGCGCCGTTGATCGAAGCCGTGCGCGTGCCGCCGTCCGCCTCGAGCACGTCGCAATCGAGCCACAATGTCCGTTCGCCGAGCTTGGAAAGATCGACGATGGCCCGAAGACTGCGGCCGATCAGCCGCTGAATCTCGACGCTCCGCCCATCGATCTTGCCGCCCTTGTCGCGGGCTTTCCGCGAATTCGTCGAACCGGGCAACATGCCGTACTCGGCCGTGAGCCAGCCTTGTCCTTTGCCTTCGAGAAACTCCGGCACTTTTTTGTCGATGCAACAAGTACACAAGACCGTGGTCCGGCCCATGCGCACCAGCACGCTGCCGGGCGCTTGACGGGTGTAGCGCCGCTGAAACTTCAGCGGACGCAATTGATCGGGCTTTCGGCCATCGGTTCGCATGGACAAGTTCACTCTCCTTTTCTAGCGCCTGCTGTTCCTGCCAAATGCTCAGCACGCTCGGCCCTGACTACCAATGCGCCGCTGGGACAATCGAAGTCACTCTGATCGCAAGAAACCCGTTCGTGCGCCAAGTGCAATGCCGGGCAAGTCTGGAGCCGGTCGCGAACAAGCTGTTGGACCGCCCGTGCGCCAAGAGGATCGAGCCCGGAAGTGGAATAGATAATTGCTTCGGCGCCCGTGGCCCACGCCGCCAACACACCGAGAGTCGTGCGCGGCGTCATCGCCAGGTTGGAAACGCGATCTGTTGGCTCACAAATCCGGGTTTGTCGAATTACCCGCTCGGCATCGGGCCGAGAAATCCGGCCATGTCTCGCAAGCCAATCGACCGCACTCGTACGAAGTGCTGCGAACGGGCCACGAGGAGGGACTGCGGCATCGGCCGAAATCACGCGGCAGCGCACATGGACTTCCGCGTGTACGACGGTCCCGCTAAGTGCGCTCCGAAGCGATTGCTCGTCAGCTGCATCGTGCGGGGCGGGAAGCTGTAGGGTGACCAATTGACCTGCGCGGAGTTCAAATGGCGGAAGAACGAGCGAACCGATGATAAGTCCGTCACAAATGAGCCGGATGTCATCCATCAGATGCCCAGCCAATTTCTGAATGCGCCCCACCGATTGCGGGCGGGCATCGGTCGCGCTCCGATGGGCCGCGTCCGAGTTTCCGTCCAGACGCCCCAGCGCAGCAATTCGAGAGTAAACGCTGAATCGCCCTTCTCGCGCCAGATCTCCAACGCAGCCGCCATTCGATGATTCCCGTCATAAACGTAATAAGTGCCTGCGGTATCGCTCCAACCGCCAATTCGTCCGCGTGGCTCCGCGAATGCGTATCGTCCTGCGAGCATTTCTGCCTTTATTACATCCACGAGAGCCGGATTCAGCAGCCGACCTGGCAACTTCGAATGTTGGGCAGAAAAACGGGCGATGTCATGTGACGACTCGTTCGCCATCACTTCAACAGCAGTTCCAAAATCGCCTTTTGCGCGTGCAAGCGATTGCCGGCTTGCTCGAACACCACGCTTTGCGGGCCGTCCATGACCTCGTCGGTGATCTCTTCGCCGCGATGCGCCGGCAGGCAGTGCAGCACCTTCACGTGCTTGGGCGCTTGGGAAAGCAGCTCGGCGTTGAGTTGATACGGCGAGAACTTCTTCAACCGTTCCTCCCGTTCGGACTCCTGCCCCATGCTCGTCCACACGTCCGTGTAGAGAATGTCCGCGTCCTTGACCGCCTTGATCGGGTCCGTCTCGGATTCGAGCTTGGCATCGGGAGCATGCTTGCGAACCGTCGAAGTGAAGGATTTCTCGAAACCGTATCCGGAGGGCGCCGACAGACGAAACTTGGCTCCGAGCATACCGCAGCCGAGCGCCAGCGATCGAGCAACGTTGTTGCCGTCGCCGATGAACACGATCGTACGGCCCTTTACCTCGCCGAAACACTCCTGCACCGTCAACAAGTCCGCAGCAGCTTGGCACGGATGAGCCGCATCCGACAAACCGTTGATGATCGGGATGCTCGCGACCTTCGCGATGCTTGTCACCGTCGTATGCTTAAATACCCGTAAGACCATCGCATCGAGGTAATGATTCATCGTGCGGGCAAAGTCTTCCAGGCTTTCGCGCCAACCGAGGCCGACCTCCTGAGCCGGCAAAAACAAGCTATTTCCGCCCATTTGGGCAACTGCCGCCTCGAAACTGACGCGGGTGCGCAGCGACGGCTTCTCGAACACGAGTCCGACGACGCGGCGGGCCATCGTGTCGTTTGCTTCACGCCGTTTTTGCGCCGCCTTAAGCCGGGCCGCCTCGCGCAGGAGTTGGGCCAGTTCATCCCGTGTCAAATCGGTCAGATCGGTGAAATGTCTCATAACCAAGTCCAATATTGGGTCGTGGGCGAGCGTCTATTGCTTGCTCGTCAACGCCTCCTCAAGAATGTCGCAGCCTTCGTCAAAGAGCGCGTCGGGCAAGTTCAAGGCCGGCAACAGGCGAATCACCGTGTTATGCGTGCAATTGATGAGCAGCTTTCGCTCCAAGCAGCGTTTGACGATGTCGGCGCCGGGCACGCTCAGCTCCAAGCCGACCATCACGCCTTTGGCCCGGACCTCGCGGAGAATCGGACAGCCTGATTTCAGCGCTTCGAATCGCTCGCGGAACTTGCGCTCCAACACTGCGGCCCGCTCCAGAAGCCCGTCGGCTTCGATGGTTTCAATTGTCGCCAGGCCTGCAACGCAGGCGATCGGATTGCCGCCAAACGTAGCCGCATGCGTGCCGGGTTTGAGCTTCTCGGCCACTTCAGGCTTTGCGACCAGACCGCCCAGCGCCACGCCGCCCGCCGCCGCTTTCGCGAGCGTGATCATATCCGGGCAAACGCTCCAATTCTGATACGCGTACCACTTGCCCGTTCGGCCCATTCCCGATTGCACTTCGTCGAAAATCAACAGCAATTTGTGCTTATCGCACAGTTCGCGGAGCCCTTCGAGGAACCCGGCCGGCGGCAGGTTCACTCCGCCCTCGCCTTGGATCGGCTCGACCATGATGGCGATGGTTTCATTGTCGATCAGTTGGGCGACGGCCTTCAAATCGCCGAACGGAGCGTGGCGAAATCCGGCGAGCATCGGTTCCACGCCCGCGTGGTATTTCGGTTGGCCCGTCGCGCTGAGCGCGCCCATGGTGCGGCCATGAAAACTATCGAGGAAAGTGATGATCTTGTAACGCTTTTCGGCCGCGCCGTTCAGGCGGGCGAGTTTGATCGCGGTTTCGTTGGCCCGGCCCCGCTGTTGCAGAAGAAACACTTTCCGCCAAACTCCGTCCGCGTGCTGAGCGCTTCGGCGAGTTGTCCTTGCGGTTCCATGTACCAGGTGTTTGGCACATGGATGAGCTTGCCCACTTGATCGCGCACGGCTTCCACGACACGCGGCGGGCAGTGCCCGATCAGGTTGCAGCCCCAACCGGGGAAAAAGTCGATGTAGCGGTTGCCCTCGGCGTCCCAAACGAGCGAACCCTCGCCGCGAACCAGGCTCACCGGATAGCGCGTGTAGTTGCCAATCACATACTTGGAAAACTGTTCGATCGTTTGGGCTGAACTCATTGGTAGTTCCGAGTTCCAGATTCCACGTTCCAAATTCGGAATTCCAAATTGAATCAAACAGCCCTGCATTCAACTTGGAACTTGAAACCTGGAACGTGGAACTATTTGAGAACGATCACGGTTCCGACGCCGGAAGTCGTGAAGATTTCGAGGAGGAGAGAGTGCCTGAGGCGCCCGTCGATCAGGTGCGTCTTGCGGACGCCGGCCCTGAGGCTGTCGAGACAGGCTTCGACTTTGGGAATCATGCCGCTATCAATCACTCGTTCTTGAATCAATCGGTCGCATTGGATTGCATCGAGACACGGCAACAACGAAGCCGGGTTCGCGCGATCGGCCAGAATGCCGGGCGTATCACTGAGAAACACCAGCTTCTCGGCCGTCAATTCCGCCGCGACCGCCGCGGCCGCCGTGTCCGCGTTCACGTTCAGCCAGTTGCCCGAAGCATCGAGCGCCACCGATGGAATGACCGGAATCACCCCGCCGGCACAAAAGTCATCGATCAACGCGCGATCCACGCGCGTCACTTTGCCGACCCGGCCCAAGTCGATCGGCTTGCCGTCGTCGCCCGGCAGCATGAGCTTTTCGCCGAAGAGCGATTGCATCGCATCCGAATGCAGGCCGACTGCCCGCCCGCCCAATTCTCGAATCTGCTGGACGATTCCAGTATTGATCTCGTGGCACAGCACGCGAACAACGATTTCGAGCGTGGCCTCATCAGTCACGCGTCGGCCTTGCACTTTCTTAGGCTGCAATCCAGCCGCCGCCATCGCCCGGTCAATCGGCTTGCCCCCGCCGTGAACCAGCACCGGCCGCATTCCCACCAAGGCCATGAAGACAACGTCTTGCAAGGTCGCCCGCAACGCGTCGGGGTCTTCCATCGCGCTGCCGCCCAGCTTGATCACCGTGCGCCGGTCGCGGAACGTGCGGATGTATTCGAGCGCTTCAATCAGGACTTCCGCTTTGCGAATGGCTTCGTCCATCGTCTTTGCGGGGCTTGGGTTCAGAAACAAAAGATTCAAGGTAGGCGGTTGACTAATCGATGGCAAGGCGAAATCCAACTCGGACGCCGCCGGCAATTTGACAATGAAGACCCGTTCCGGGTCGCAGCTCGTGAAGATGCAACTATGATGGGATCGACGATCACTTTTGCGCTATTGTCTCGTTACCTTCAGTTCCATTTTGCTGCGGGCAAACACGGTTTCCCGATGTCCGTCGGAAAGTTCGACGCGCAGGCCGAGGGTCGAGTCGATCGTGGCCGAGACTTTGGTGGGCCTGCCGGTGGCAAGATCGATCACGGCGGAACCGTTCACGACGGCGGTTGCGCTGATTTCACGGCCGCGTCCGGCCTGCGTGCGCATGGAAAGGGAAATGACGCCGTACGACTTCTTATTGATGACACGAATGCCCCGGTACGTGTAGGTCATGGTCGAACTAATCGCGAGATCATCGGTGGGACCGGCGAGAGGTGCATTGCGTTTGGCCTGCCAGGTTTGGCCGGGACGAACCTGCCCATTCGGTAACGGGATCGACGCGAATTCCAGGCTCTGCTGGATCATCGAAACCAGCTTGGTCGCTTGCTTCCGCGACGCCTCGGGCACGGTGTCCATTCCGGCGACGCGGCCCCTGGCAAAACTGCCCTGAACGTCGAGTCCGATTTCGAACAATACGTTTCGGAGCGAATCGGCGGCCTTGCTTAATTCCGAACCACCCGGGGCGGGCTTGTTTTCCAGCATCATACTGGCCGAGATCTTGTCTTCGCCTGAATCGAGCTTGATGTTCGAGGCCAGGGTATTGTCGTTTTGAACTCCAATCACTTCTTCGGTCATGGCGGCATCAAGTCCGAGCGCCAATTGAAGTGTTTTGCCGTCGCCGCTCTTCGTGCGGAACGTGAATTCGCTCTTCGCTTCAATCTTGAGTTTGGAGCGGACCATTTTCGGCCGAAACGCGAGCGTTGCGATGCGCAGCTCCGGCGGCGGCGCGACTTCTTTGGAAACGCCCTGCACGTAGAGATCGCTGGCGTTTGCATTCGCGTAGTTGGGCTGAAGCCAAAGCACCTTGTTCGCCGGAATGGCGCTCGGAAACGTTATTTCTCCCGTGAATCGGCCGTTGCTGGCTCGTTTCAAGGCGACTGACTGGCGAGCAGTCGTCCCGGCCGGCATCGCTGGCGCGGCGCCGCGCATGGCTGGAATCTTGTCCGACGAGGCACCCCACCACCAGTCGAGCTTCAAATCCTTGATCCGATTGAGTGGATCGAGTGCTTCGACTTCGATGGCCATGGCCATGGTTTTGTTCGCACGGCTGACGGGTTCGCCCAGCAGAATGCCCGACAGACGGCCATCCAGAATGGAACTGACGCGCTCGGCGGGAACGGCGAAATTGATCGTGGTGCCTTCGATGCCTGCCACGGCCACACCGACAATATTGCCGGCCGCGTCGACCACCGGCCCGCCGGAATTCCCGTGGTGCATGCCGCCGTTCACCTGGATTTGATCCAATTCACCCTCGGGCGTTTTCCGCAGGCTCGAAACCGACGACTGGGAAACCGTGATGTTTTTCCCAAGACCTTCACCCAACGGAAACCCGAAAACGTAGACCTGCTGGGTCTCCTGCAAGGAAGCACCGCCGGCGATTGCCAGCGCCTCCGGCAGTTTGGCGTTCTTGCTCTTGGCGGTCGGCGAGATCTTCAACACGGCTAGATCGGAAATGCGATCGACTGCCAGCACTTCGGCGTTAAAGGTGGCCTCGTCGCCCTCTCCGCTGTTCAGCACCACCTCGACGTTCTTCGGTGCAGGGGCATCCGGCTGAAGCATGCCGACCACGTGCGCATTGGTCAGCACCATATTGTCCGCGCCGGCGGCAAAGAAGCCGCTGCCTGACGCGACGCCTTCCTTGGTCGAAATGCGGACGTAAACAGTGGCTTTCTTGACCTTTGACAGGATCTCTTTTGGCAACAGGCCATTTGGCGCGGAAGGTGCCGGATCGTTCGAACTCTTGGAGGCAATAGGCGGTGGCCCAATGAGTGGCTTCAGTTCCACTGGCTTGGAATTGGCCGGCGGGAGGGTAATCGGCCCGGTTTCTTCGCCGTCGTCGCCTCCGCCACCCATCGGGGGACGCAGCCCGCGGCCACCCCCCGGTCGTGGTCCGCTTGGCCCCATTGGCGGGAACGACGGATCAGAATCGCCTGGCCCGGCCGGAGGCAAAATCCCCGGACCGCCCGCTCCTGGACCGGTCGGAGGAAGAATTCCTGGTCCGCCGGCGCCGGGTCCTGATGGGAACGACGGAGGTCCGTTACCGGGCCGGCCGCCACCGGGCAAATTTGCACCGGGCCCCGGGCCAAACTGTCCGCCGCCTGGACGCGGCGATGGAGTCTGTCCCCCGATTCCCGGAGGATTTGCCGGGTCGAATGCCCGGGGGAGATTACTTGCGGCTTGGGTCTTGTTCTCGATTTCGCTCGATCCCCAATAGAGCACGCCGGCTACAATTCCGCCGATGCCCAGCAGCAATAGCGCGACGATGCCGACGCCGACGCCGACAATGAGACCGGCGTTCGCACCCGATTGCTGCTTCCTTTTCTTCCGCCGGGCCGGACGACGGTCGTGATCGCGATCGTCATCGTCGCGACGCGAGGACCGAGGCCGATCGTCATCCGCATCGCGGCGCACCGAATTCGATCGCTCTTGGGACCCCGACGACGGGCGGGCTGCCGGCGGCGGTGGAACCGCGGGCCGCTTCGTGATCGGCGATTCCGACGACATCACCATGGCATCGGCTTCCAATCGGAACACCAACGCGCATTTCGGGCAGCGCACCATCGTGCCGGGTTCAAGCTTTTTCGGGCTGCGGCACGTAGTGTTGCACGCGCGACATGTGAATTCTGTCGTTGCCATGCGATGTCCTAATGTTGCGAGTCAAAAGGGACCGGAAGCGGAGTCTGAATATCTCACAAATCTAAACAAGTTGCAACTGCTCACGAAAAAAAGGCCGATAAAAGGCTCGGAGAAAATGAGAAAATGCTGAGGGAATGCCAAAAAAGAGCCGCCGGGAAATCCCGGCGGCTTTGCGATCATTCATCCCGTCACGGTGTCCAAGGTCCATACCACCAGGGCGGACTGCGACTGATTAGCACATCGAAAGCGGCCTGGTAACGCCCGCGAGATAGAATAGTGCCCAAAAGTCTCGATGTCTCGTTGATGGTCGCCGGCCTCGCCAGCACGTCGTTCATCAGCGAGCGAATGAAGGCCGCGTTGTTGTTTCCCGCCAGGCGGAAATACTCGTTGCTGGAGAGAATGTTGGCTTGAGCCGCGTCGGCGCTGGCGCCATTTCGCAGCTGATTCGTAATGAGCAGCACTTCGCGCTGCGTCGGGTTTCGCCGCAAATAGAGCCGAACCCAATCGCGCGCCAGACGTTGATAATAATAATCCGGCGGCAGGTACCACGGCGAATAGGCTTGAGATGTTCCCGCTCCGGCCGAAATTGCGATCACGGTTCCCAAAATCAATTTTTTCCACATGGCGAATTCTCCGTTGCTGCATCCTGTTTTTCCGACCTCGACCTCGGAACGCTTTTCCCGGCAAAACTTGCCCATCCGACACGACTTTCGCGTTGTGAACCCCGATTTCGCGTCGGCTGTCCGTTAGGATGGCTCCCGATATAGCTAACGGTTGTCTCATGCCCGTCGTTGGCGATTAGCGGGCGACAAGCAATCCGAAACACAGGCCTCTCATGCCGAATTATCATCCCGCCGCCATCGAACCGCGCTGGCAAAAATACTGGGCCGAGCATCAGACCTTTCGCACGCCTGACGAGCCGAAAGCCGGGCAGCAGAAGTTCTACGTGCTCGACATGTTTCCCTACCCCAGCGGGTCCGGCCTCCACGTCGGCCATCCTGAAGGGTACACCGCCACTGACATCCTCGCCCGCTACCGCCGCATGTGCGGTTGGCACGTCATGCACCCCATGGGCTGGGACGCCTTTGGGCTTCCCGCCGAGCAGCACGCGATCAAAACCGGCACGCATCCGAGCGTCAACACTCAAGAGAACATCAACACATTCCGCCGCCAGATTCAGATGCTCGGCTTCAGCTACGACTGGCAGCGCGAGGTCGACACCACCGATCCGAACTACGTGAAATGGACGCAGTGGATTTTCCTCCAGATTTACGACACCTGGTACGACCCGGAACAGAAAAAAGGCCGCCCGATCGCCGAGCTTCCGATTCCGGCCGACCTGAAGGCCAAGGGCGATGACGCGGTGAGGCGATTTCAGGATTCCCACCGCCTCGCCTATCAGGCCGAAGTAGCGGTCAACTGGTGCCCGGAACTTGGTACCGTGCTTGCAAATGAAGAAGTCAATGCAGAGGGCAGATCGGAAGTCGGCGAGTTCCCAGTCGTCAAAATGCCGCTCCGGCAATGGTTGCTCCGTATCACCGCCTACGCCGACCGCTTGCTCGAGGACTTGGAAAAGGTGGATTGGTCCGAGTCGATCAAGAAGATGCAGCGCGACTGGATCGGGAAGAGCGAAGGAGCGGAGGTCGATTTCCCGTTGGCAGCCCGCAGCGCAAGCAAGGATGAGAAAATCCGCGTCTACACTACGCGTCCGGATACGCTATTTGGCGCGACCTACATGGTTTTGTCGCCCGAACATGCGCTCGTCGACCAAATCACGACACCCGAACAGCGGGCTGCCGTGACCGCGTACAAGGAAGCCGCCGCGCGCAAAAGTGAGCAGGAGCGGACCGCTCAGACGAAGAAAAAAACCGGTGTCTTCACCGGCGCATACGCCATCAATCCGGCGAATCAGAAGAAGATTCCGATTTGGATCGCCGACTACGTGCTTGCGACTTACGGCACCGGCGCGATTATGGCCGTGCCGGCGCACGACGAACGCGATCTCGAGTTCGCCAAACAATTCAATCTTCCAGTTCAAGCTGTCGTGGTTCCTGATGAAGCGTGGGCGGTTGAACACGGAAAACGAATTAAGCTGACCGAGAACTTGGAGAACTTGAAGGAGAAGCTTCAGGATGCGCACGCGCTCCAGTCCATTGCCGCGCCCGACATTGCTGCCATGCTTCGCGAGGGATATTGGAATGCTGTGACTGCAGGTCCCGTCATCCGGGGTGCCTACATTGACCATCCGGATTGGTTTGATTCGGCTTTCACGGGCGAGGGATTCGCCGTCCACAGTGGCCAATTCGACGGCCTGCCGACAGCGAAGTTTAAGGCCGAGATGATCAAGTGGCTCGAAGAACGCGGATTGGGCCAGCGCAAGATCAACTACAAACTTCGCGATTGGCTTTTTAGCCGACAACGTTATTGGGGGGAGCCGTTTCCGTTGCTCCACGAACTCGGAGCTGACGGCAAGCCGAACGGACTCGTGCGCCCATTGACCGAAGCCGATCTCCCCGTGCGCTTGCCCGAAATGGCCGACTTCAAGCCTTCGGGAAAGCCCGAACCGCCCCTCGGCAAGGCGACCGAATGGGTTAACGTTACCCGCGACGGGAAGAAGTACAAACGCGAAACCAACACCATGCCCCAATGGGCCGGCTCCTGCTGGTACTACATCCGCTATTTGGATGCTCGAAACGACCAGCGTTTCTGCGACCCCGCCAAAGCCAAATACTGGCTCCCCGTCGATCTCTACGTCGGCGGGGCGGAACACGCCGTGCTTCACTTGCTCTACGCGCGCTTCTGGCACAAGGTGCTCTTCGATCGCGGCCACGTGTTTTGCCCGGAGCCGTTTCAAAAGTTGGTGAATCAGGGAATGATCTTGGGTGAGGTCATGTACCGCTACTTTCAAGAGTGTGATGCCGAAGGTGAAAACAGGGGAGAACTAGTCTCTTCTGCGTCTTTTCAAGGAAGCGTTGCAAAGGATATCCAAGCCGAAGGAGTCATCTCGTCCGGTGGCAAGACCTATTGGATGGGATATGTAGCGGAGGAAAATGTTGAAAAGGTCGGACAACATTTTGTTTGGAAGGGACGCTCTGATATCCGGATTGACGCCTATGCATTCAAAATGTCCAAGAGTCGCGGCAACGTGATCAATCCCGACGATGTCGTGAACGAGTACGGTGCTGACAGCCTTCGCCTCTTTGAAATGTTCATGGGGCCGCTCGAAGCGACCAAGCCCTGGAGCATGAAAGGCGTCGAGGGTGTTTATCGTTTCCTCTCGCGCGTGTGGCGCCTCTTCATCGACGATCGCGCCGAAAACGTGCGCATGAATGACACGGTGCAGAACGTCGAGCCTGAACGCGAAACGCTTCAAGCGCTGCACCGCACGATTCAGCGCGTGACCGAAGACCTCGACGGCATGCGCTTCAACACCGCGATTTCGGCCATGATGGAGTACAGCAACCATCTCACACCGCTCAAAGTTCGTCCGCGGAAAGCGCTTGAGCCGTTCGTGTTGTTGCTCGCTCCGTTCGCTCCGCACCTCGGCGAGGAATTGTGGCGAGCACTTGGCCATCCAAACACGCTTGCCTATGAACCGTGGCCGAAGTTTGATCCGGAGTTGGTGAAGGCCGACGAAGTGGAGATCCCGATTCAGGTGAACGGCAAGCTTCGCAGCAAGCTAACGGTGCCGGCCGGCACGACCCCGGCCCAGCTTGAGGCATTGGCGCTGGCCGATGAAAAGGTCATTGCGGCGATTGCCGGCAAACGGATCATCAAGGTGATTGTGCCGCCTAGGGGCCAACTGGTAAATATCGTCGTGGCTGACTGAGCTTACGGTTCAATCGTTTTCATTTCTTCCGGTCGATTCGCTTGACGGCATCGAGAGCGGCTTCGCCGAGTTCCTTGCCGCGATAGGCGCGGGCGGCCTCATAGAGCGCACCTAGCGCCGGCTTCGCTTCCGGGCCCATTTTCGACAACATGCGAATCGCCGTCAATTTTGCGGGCGGGGGGGCTTTTTCCACGACGCGGCCCAGTTCTTTCGCCACTTCGGGGCCACCGAGCTTTGTCAGTGTTTCGCCCGCGATTTGGCCCACATCCGGGTCGCCGAGCACTCCACAGAGGTCCGGCACGGCTTTCCGCGCCGGCTCGCCAATCGCGGCGAGCGACTGCGCGATTTCCATCCGCAGTGTCTTGTTCTTCGTTTGCAGGCCGGCACGCCAAACGGGCACGGCGGTTTCGGGCGGAGCGATCTTGCCCAGCGCAATCGACGCCTGACGAAATGCTTCGAGCGAACCGGGTTCCTTGCCATCGTTCTTGAGCACGGAGTTGAGCGTCTCGATCAGCACGGGAGCGGCTTCCTTGGCGTCCGGTCCAATGGCGCCAATCGCCGCAAAAACATGACCGCGCACGATCAAATCGCGGTCCTTTGTAGCGTCCAACAAATCACTGAGGATGGGCTTGCAATCTACGCCGATTCGGGCCAACTGCGCGGCGCTAAATCGGCGCACCTCCGGCTTCTTGTCCTTCAAGTTTGCACTGAGCAACGACAAATCGGCTTTCCCGAGCGGCGGTCTTACTGCATGAATCGCCCCAGCCGCGGCATCGCCGACCTCCTTGCTGTTATCACTCAGCGACTCAAACAAGGCGGACAACACACCATTTTCGCGGCCGACAAGCCCCAGAATCGCAATCGCCTCGATGCGGACTGTCGGCTCCGAATCGCGCCGTGCTTTCAAGACTTCCTCGACGACCTCCGCATTCGCCGCGCCGAAACCGCGAAGCGCTTTCGCCGCGGCCAAGCGGACAGAACGCTCAGAATCGCCAAGTGCCCGAGCGATTAACGGTAGGCTTTGCGAAGCATCTGGCCCAAGAACGCCAAGCTGCTCGACGCAAAAGGCCCGCATTTCCAGCGATTTCGCACGTAAGCCCGCTTCCAGGTCTCGCCGTTCGGCCGGTTTGGGACCGCCAAGATTGCCCAACGCGGCTAGCGCACTCTTGCGCACTTCCGGCTCCGGGTCATCGAGCAATGGCAACAGTTTCAAAAATGTCTGGCCTCGTACCGATTCGCCCGCGTCGCCCAACGTCCGGATCGCTTGTATGCGGATCTTTGTCTCGGAGTCCTTGAGCAGCGGGACGAACAGAATTGCGGCCGTTTCTGGGTCCGGCTTGAGCAACCGCACCGACGTGGCCAACGCATCGCGTTTGGCGGGGTTTGGCTCCTGCCACAAGACCAGCAGTTGGGCCGCGTTATCCTTGGACGGAGCGCCGACCCTGTCGAGCGCTTCCCCAACGGCGACGCGAACCGCCGGATTCGGATCACGGCTTGCTCGCAGCAGTTGTAGCATGCTGGGTCGCGCTCCTTTGCCGATCCGGCCGAGCGCCTCGGCCGCGGCGACTCGCAGCGTTGCATCCGGATCGTTCAGCGCGACAGCGATATCGTTCCAGGCGTCAACGGCATTTTCGCCGATGGCCGCGAGGATGGTCACCGCGGCCAGTCGCAGTTTCGGGTTTTGTGCGCGTGCCGCCTTGCGCAATTCGGGCACCGCTTTGATGCCCATGCGCGTCAGCCGCTCACAGGCCTTTTCCGCTCGCGAATCGTCGCCTTCGCTCAGGATGTTAATCCAGTAGCTCGGCGGCCGCTCGTCGTCGTCCGCGCCGAGCGACGATGTGGGGAGTTTCGGCTGACTTGCCGGCTCTGGCTCAAACTGTTCCGAAGCCATGCTCGTTGGTTTCGAATCGCTCAGCAGCCAATAAACCAGGCCCCCGCCTCCGCCGCAGCAAAACAACGCCGCCAGTCCGCCCAGCAACAGCACGACCGCGACGATGACACCGCCGGTTTTGCCCGAACTTGGAGCGACTGGCGAAACCACCGGGACCGGTTCGTCATCCACGCCTGAAACAACCGGAATCGCGTGTTGTTCGCGTTGGATTCCCAAATGTGGAATGCTGACGACGATTCCGCACGACGGGCATTTGCCTTCGATGCCCGCCAGATGATCGGGAACCTGCGAAGTGTGCCGGCAGGTCGGGCAGGTGAACAGGAAAGGCATGCCGTCTCCGCGTTGCAAATTCACACCTTGGATCGACAGAGTATCTTACCGCTGCCGGCTCAATTCGCAATCAACCCTTCTTGAGCTATGAAGGCTTCATATCAATGAACGTGCCGGAGGTGTTTCATGCGCTTGCTGCTGATCGCGCTGGTTTCAACTGTTGCTGTTGCCGTTGCCTACCCCGTGTCCGCGCAGCCCAAGCCGAAGGCGCCGCCGGTTACGGGCGTCGCCGTGCCCGAATTGGCGGACATCGACAAGCTCGCCCTCGATTTCCTTGACAATCACAAGTTCCCCGGCATGTCCGTCGCCGTCGCCAAAGACGGCCGGCTCCTTTATGCTCGCGGATTCGGGTATGCCGAACCGGAACATCGCAATCTGGTCCAGCCGAAGTCGTTGTTTCGCATCGCCAGCGTGACCAAGGTCATTACCTCCGCCGCCATTTGCCAACTCGTCGATCGTGGGCAATTGAAATTCGACGACAAGCTGCTCGACATTCTCAAGTTCAAGACGCTGCCGCCGAAAATGGACCCGCGTTGGAAGGACATCCAGATCGGCTTTCTTTACATGCACACCGCCGGGTTCGACCGCGATAAGGATGGCGATCCCATGTTCAAAAACGTCGAAATCGCCAAGTATTTCGGCACGCAGCCGCCGGCCACCCGCGATCAAGTTGTTCGCTTCATGCTCAATCGACCGCTCGATTTCGACCCCGGCAAGAAACAGGCTTATTCCAATTTCGGCTATTG
The DNA here is from genome assembly GCA_041495645.1 of Gemmataceae bacterium. Lineage (GTDB taxonomy): Bacteria > Planctomycetota > Planctomycetia > Gemmatales > Gemmataceae > JBGQCZ01. The sequence continues at coordinate 15,894 of JBGQCZ010000018.1, forward strand.
CCTGCTCGGCCGCGTCATCGAGAAAATCAGCGGCAAACCGTACGACAAATGCGTCATGGATGAACTCCTCAAACCGCTTGGCATCTCCGAAATGCAACTCGGCAAGACGCTCACCACTGCAAAAGGTGAAGTGAAATATGTGGACACGCTCACTCCAACCGGCCCGTCGGTCTTTTCCGGCACGGTGGGCCGCCAAGTTCCCTCGCCCTATGGCGGGTGGAGCCTCGAAGTGATGGACGCCCACGGCGGTTGGATCGCCTCCGCGGTCGATCTCGCCCGCTTCGGCGGCGCCTTCGATCTGCCCGACAAGTTTCCCGCCTACAAAGGATTCAACCTTCAAGGTCGCTTCAGCCCGGAGTATCACTACACCGGCGCTTTCGACGGCTCTTCCGCCTTGTTCCATCGCCTAAACGGGTTGGTCTTCATTACTCTGTTCAATTCTCGCACCGCCAAGAACGACAAGAACCTCGCCGAAGTGTTCGATCCGAAACTCAAGGAGCTGCTCGGCAACATCAAGAAATGGCCCGACGGCGATCAATTCAAACAGTTCTACAAATGACCCGTAACAGTCAAACATTTGCGACAGGGCTTGGTTGCTTCTTGGATTTGATCATGCTGCCCAGCAGCCGGTCCGCCCAAGTGATGGGCAGCATGTTAATCAAGCGCATCATGAGCGTTGTGCGCATCGGGAAAGCGTGGAAGCGCTTCTGCAGCCGCACGGCGTTCAAGATTCGATCCACCGCGGCCTCCGGTTCCATGAGTCCGGGCATCTTGAATTTCACTTGCTCGGTAAGGGCCGTGCGGATCCAACTCGGACAGATCGTGGACACGCGCACGTTGTGCCGCCGCAATTCCGCCGCGAGCGAATCGAAGAGCGAATTGACCCCTGCCTTCGACGCGCAATACGCGCTCATGAGCGGCACTCCGCGAAGCGACGCCATGCTCGAAATCGCCACCAGATGCCCCTTCTTGCGCTGAATCATCCCCGGCAGCACCGCTTCGACCGAGTTGGCAACGCCGATCAAATTGACGCGGATGATCTCTTCGAAATCGGCAGAGATGAATGGGTCGGCATAGGTCGGCCGGCCGACGCCGGCGTTGGCGATGAGGCGGTCGTAGGGGCCGAGTTGGCTTTCAAGATGATGGGCGGCGGCGAGCAGAGCCGGGCGGTCGGTCACGTCCGCGACGGCCCAAGCGAAGCGAGTCCCCTTCAATTCCGCCGCGAGCGATTCAAGCGGTTCGGCCTGGCGGTCCACGCCGGCGACGGCAGCGCCTTGTGCGATGAGCTTGCGGGCCATGACCCGGCCCAGCCCATTGGCAACACCTGTAACCAAGATGACTTCATTGGCGAACGCTGACATGCTGCCTCCGTGCCGATTGACCTTCCTTGCTACAATACCGCCATGATTTATCTCGACAACGCCGCCACCAGCTTCCCGAAACCGGAATCGGTTTATCAGGCGCTGGATCGTTTCGCCCGCCAAAGCCTCGCCAATCCCGGCCGCACCAGCCACAAGATGGCCCTGACCGCCGAACGCACCATCAACGACGCCCGCCATCGGCTCAACCAATTGTTCAGCGGGCAAAGTCCGGAGCGATTTGTCTTCACGCTCAACTGCACCGACGCGCTCAACATGGCGATCAAAGGCGTGTTGCGAGCGGGCGACCACGCCATCACCACCAATCTCGAACACAACAGCGTCAGCCGCCCGCTGCGGGCGCTCGAACTTGCCGGCTTCATCACCCTGACGCGCGTTGCAGCCGACGCCGGCGGAACGGTCGATCCCGACGCGATCAAGAAAGCGCTGACTCCTAAGACGCGGCTCATCGCGGTCACGCATGCCAGCAACGTGCTTGGCACCGTTCAGCCGATCGCGGACTTCGGCCGCATCGCCAAGGAACGCGATGCCCTGCTTCTGGTGGACGCGGCCCAAACGGCGGGCGTCATCCCGATCGACGTGCAAGCGATGGGCGTCGACTTGTTGGCGTTTCCCGGGCACAAGTCGCTGCTCGGCCCAACGGGGACCGGCTCTCTCTACGTTCGGCCGGGCCTGAATCTGAAGGCGTGGCGCGAAGGCGGCACCGGCGGTGATTCCTCCAGCGAAACTCAACCGAGCGAATGGCCGTTCTTCCTCGAAGCCGGCACGCCGAATGTGCTCGGCATCGCTGGCTTGCTGGCGGGGTTGGAGTTCGTTCAAGAACGCGGGACCACTGCCATCCACGACCACGAAATGCAACTGCTCGCCCGGCTGTGGCGACGCTTGGACGAACTTCCCGGCGTGACCGTCTACGGCCACCGCGACCTGGCCCGCCGCGTCGCCTCGGTCAGCTTCAATTGCGAGGCCATGTCATCCACCGACTTGGGCAACGTGCTGGACACATCCTTTGACATCGCCATTCGCCCGAGCATGCACTGCGCTCCGTACATCCACCGCGCGCTGGGCACATTCCCCGACGGCGCCGTGCGCGTCAGCCCCGGGCCATTCAG
>JBGQCZ010000019.1:0-18206 GCA_041495645.1 Gemmataceae bacterium
CGATCGCGCAGCCGCATCGCTCGTTGGGTTTCCTCGGGCATGTCGCGGCGGCACAGTTCGCAGGCCGTCGCCAAGCCAACGATCAGCGGCACAGCGAGGGTGCCCGAACGCATGCCGCGTTCATGCCCGCCGCCGTCGATCAGCGGTTCGAGCCGCACCCGCGGGTCCTTCTTGCGGACGTACAGTGCCCCGACGCCCTTCGGCCCGTAGATCTTGTGGCCCGACATGCTCAAGAGATCGATCCCCATCTTTTGCACGTCAATGGGCACCTTGCCGACGGCTTGCACCGCGTCGGTGTGGAACAGCACGCCCTTTTCCTTGCACACCTTGCCGATTTTCTCGATCGGATGAAGCGTGCCGATTTCGTTGCTCGCCGCCATCAAGCTCACGAGAATCGTCTTGGGAGTGATGGCCTCGGCCACCTGTTCCGCTTGAACCTGGCCATACTTGTCCACGGGCAAAAACGTCACTTCGAAGCCGTCGCGTTCGAGCCGTTTGCACGGGTCCAATACCGCCTTGTGTTCGGTAATGGCGGTGATGATGTGGTTACCCTTTTTCTTGTACATCGCGGCGGCGCCCTTGATCGCCAGATTGTTGCTTTCGGTAGCGCCGCTGGTGAAGACGATCTCCTTGCCGGTGCCGCCGATGAGGGCGGCGATCTGGTCGCGCGATTCTTCAACGGCTTCTTCGGCTTCCCAACCAAAAGCGTGGTTGCGGCTGGCGGCGTTGCCGAACTTTTCGGTGAAGTAAGGCAGCATCGCCTGCACCACGCGCGGGTCGCAGCGCGTGGTGGCGTTGTTATCCAGGTAGATCGGCAGTTTCAAAGCCATGAGAACAAACTCCTACGACACGGTGCACGGCTCGGGCAGACTCAATGCCAGCAGCGCGTCGCTCGTGCATTCCGTCGAGCAATTCTTGAACACGTCGGCCAGCGTAAGCGAACTCAGCACGTCGCGAATTCGCTGGTGAATTTCCGCAACCGGACCGCGCAGCGGGCACAGATGCACCAGACTGCAGCCGTCGTCCGGCGAGGCCTGGTTGCATTCGGCGAAACGAAACGCCTCGTCCAACGCTTCGATCACCTCGACCAATGCGATGTCCGAAACGGAACGGCTCAAGACATAGCCGCCCTTCACGCCGCGATGGCTCGTCACGAAACCTTTTTGACAAAGCTCTTTTAGAATGTTGGCGACAAACGCCCGGCTGAGTTGGAACCGCTCGGCAATTTCGCGGGCGCACCCGCCTCCCAATCGCTGGTGCAAATGCAACAGGATCAAGAGCGCGTAATCGGTCTTTCGGCTCATGAGCGTCATGACACGCTCCAACTCGCTAGACCCGGAAATAGACCTTAGCTACGTCTATTTGTATTCGTGGTAACCGCAGTGGGCAAGTGCTATTTACGAATAGCTTCGTGATTCTTTTCACAATGTAACGCAAGTCTATTGGCAACAATGTCTTGTGAATCATTAATTCAAGGACTGATTCTGGACAATCAACTCGTTATTACAGCCGTCAAAATCCTAATTTTCGTGCTAGATTTCCGATAACCACCCTTGTCCGTCCAACCACCGGCGTCGCTTCCCGTCTTGCGTCGCCCTAGTCTGGGGTTTCCGTCATGAATGCAAAGATCCTTTTGGCCGCCGGACTTCTCTTGGGCTTGGCCGTGACCGTGGGCGTCATTTCCGTAATGGGATCGAAAGAAACCCCGCAAGACGTGCCGCTCGTCGACGCCGACACGCCGCCGGACAAACTGGCCGATGCCGTGAACAAACAGCATCGCTCCGGCGCGGCCGATGGACAGAAGAAAAACGTAGTGAAGCCGTTGGATGAACTGGTGAAGGAATGCCTGCCGTCCGTGGGCATCGTGAAGGGTAAGCTAGGGCACGGCACCGGATTCATGTTGCCGCAGAATGTCCTGGCCACCAACGCCCATGTCGTGTCGCTTGAATTCGAAGAGAACATTCGCGTGCATTTCCCGTCGGCGCCGAAAGGCCAACAAGGGCCGTACAAAGCGAAGTTCCTTTGGGCCGACAAGCGCCGCGACCTGGCGTTTCTCGAAGTGAATAGTGATGTCGAGCCGCTCGAATTGGCCGAAGACTACACGCTGAAACCCGGCCAGGAAGTGATCGCTATCGGCAGCCCCGGCTTGGGCGGCGCGGACTTTTTGCCGAACGCGCCGACCAAGGGCCTGATGAGCAACATGCACAAGATTAACCGCCAGCAGTTTTACGCCTTGAGCATGTCGGTAAACCCCGGCAACTCGGGGGGGCCGGTCATCGACATGAACGGCAAAGTGCTCGGCATGGTGACTCTCAAAGCCCGCGATAAAGATGGGATCGCCTTCGCTATTCCGCTCGAAGACCTAAACAACGGCTATCATCAGGAAGTGCTGGCGCAGGGCCGCGAGGCGGGGGTTGAAATGATCGCCTGGCTGCGGGCCTGCACGGTGTTCGAACGGCTGATTTATCTCGGCGATGAATACCTGCTTGGCTTGGACACCTATTCCCGAGCCATGGACACGGCGCATTCGCGCGGCGGTTCGCCCAACGACGGACTCAAATTGGTGTCCAAAGACATGGAAGGGCGAATCAAGCAAGTGAATGCCGTGTTTTCCGACGCGCTGGAAAAGAACCTTCGCCTCGTCCTCGACGACAAGCACATCGTGCTCGAGGATCGGCAGCGCATCCGCATGTTGTGGGAGTGTTGCCGCGAGATGAAGAGTTTCTTCGATCAACCGCGCGGCACGATCGATTCCTATCGCACCAAGAAGGAACAACTCAAGAAGCAGTATCAGGAGTTGGTCGGCATCTCGACAAAGCCGGCCAAACCAGGCAAGAAGGCGAAAGAGAAACCACCGGACGACGACCTTTGATTGATTCAAAATGACAAAAGCGTGGAACGGCGTCTTGATTGTCGTTCCACGTTTTTTTGTTGATCGTGGGCACTCACGAGCCGTCAGTCATTTCTTGTCCAAACCCAGCGTTGAACTGATTTGCTTCCAGGCTTCTTGCCGAGTGGCTTCGTAGCGCGTGCCGTCTTCGGGGCGGCCACTGTCCCAAAAGGCCTTAAGTTCCCTGCCCTGGCGGCGGAGCAGATCGACCATGATGCGGATATGGTCAACAGCGTCTCGATCGGCGCCGGTGCGGGCCTGTTTGCCGACTTTTTCGAGTTGCTTGTCGACGGTTTCCAGCGGGTTCAGGATCGAGTCCAGCACGGAGCGGGCCGCCTTTTCGTCGTAAAGCTTCTCGGCCTTGCCGTCGGCCAACAGGCCGATGTTCAAATAGCTTTGATATAGATAGAGACCAGACAGCAGGCCGACCGTTTCGGTGAGTTGCGCTTGCGAATCGGGCGATGGCGCCTCGCGCTTCTCCGCAGCGGATTCGCGTCGCTCGGGCGCGGCCGATGGCGCGGCGGGCGGCTGCGCGGGCGATGCGCCCGACGGAGCCGGTTGCGCCGCGGGCTGTTGGCCGGGAGTGCATCCCACTACCGCCAGCGCGACCAGGACCACAAAGACCGACAGAACGCAGGCGTTACGAACCATGACAATGTCTCCCGAGGATTGTCGCTAACTGGTTTAGACCAAAAGAATCATCCGCGGATTGGGCAGATTTCACCGATTTCAGTCCTCTGAATTTGCTCGGTGCAATCTGCTCAGTCCGCGGAAGACAATTGTTACTTCTTTTTGCCGTGGCCCTTGCCACCACCGCCGCCGCCTTGCTGCTGGCCGGTTAACGGTTGCTGTTGCTGCTGGTCTTGCGGGAAGTTGAGCACTCCGCGTTCCTTGTACGGCTTCAGTTGATGGATCACATCCGACAATTGCTGGCCGTGCACGCCGTTGTGGGCCGCATCGCTGACGACCCAACCCATTCCCGGCCGAACCGCTTTGCCGCTGGAATCCAGCCCGCTCATCAGGTGGCTTTTCACTTCCGGCGGCAGGTTCAGGTTGGAGGGCAGAGTCGGCGACGTTGAACTGCCGGTATGGCCGCGCTGATCGCCGTCGTGCAAGTCGCGGCGCAAATCCTCGCGATCGCGGGCCAGGCGGCGTTCGTCCTCGCGGATATCGCGTTGATCGTCGCGGACCTCGCGGCGGTCGCCGTCGCGCTGGTCGCGCCGCAGTTCTTCGCGGTCGCGGGCCAGGCGGCGTTCGTCCTCACGGACGTCGCGACGATCCTCGCGGACGTCGCGATCACGATTTCGGTCACCGTCGCGATCACGTAAATCGCGGTCACGATCGCGATTTCGGTCGCCGTCACGATCGCCGTCGCGGCGCAAATCTTCGCGATCGCGGGCCAGGCGGCGTTCGTCTTCACGGATGTCGCGCCGGTCGTCGCGGACTTCGCGGCGATCACCGTCGCGCTGATCGCGCCGCAGTTCCTCGCGGTCGCGGGCGAGGCGCCTTTCGTCCTCGCGAATGTCGCGCACGTCCCCGCGGATGTCCCGCCGGTCGCCGCGGAAATCGCGGTCGCTGAGGCGGCGCGAGGCCTGGAGGTCGTGGATGATCGAAGACAGTTGCTGACCGTGCACGCCGTGTTGCGTCAAGACGTTGACGATGGAACCGAGTCCGTTCTGGATCGACGAACCGCCCAGGTTCAGGCCACTGAACATGTTGCCGGCGCCCAATGAAGAGCCCAGTTGGCTCCCGCGCGCGCCAATCAAGTCGCCCTGACTGCGAGCGAGCGTGGGCGCCATCAGCAACGCCGTCGTGGCGACAATGGCAGTGGAAATCACGAGGCGAACGGAAAAGCATTTCATCGCATGCTCCCTTTCGGGCGAATCGGGGCGACCCAATGCCAAAAAAGGACGGGTGCTGGGGCGAGATAACGACTAGCAAATGGACTTGAGGGGAGTCGTGGACGATGGGCGGTCAACCGGAAGAAGTGTAGCACAAGAACAAGGAAAGGGAAGCGAGTGCAAGGTCGCTTTCGCCGTAACGATCAGGCGGCCTTTCGTTTACGGGTGACTGGTTGGTGTTTCCAGCGGCGGTGTAGCCAGAAGTATTGGCCCGGGTGGCGGCGGATCAGGCGTTCCAATGCGCTTGTGTAGCGTTGGGTAAAGGCCGCCACCGCATCGGGACGATTGCAGTATTCGCCCGGCTCGATCACATCTTCGACCTGGACTTCATAGCGCGGCGCGGCGCTCACGCGCGGCACGCCCACCACCACTAATGGCACGTTGTATTCCAGCGCCATCAACGCGATGGCTTTGTGAGTCGAAGCTGGCCGGCCGAAGAAATCCACAAACACGCCGCGCGGTCCCGCGTCCTGATCGGACAGAGTACCCAAAATCCCACGCTGGCGCAAGAGTTCTTCCATATGATCGAAGTCGCCTTTCTTGGCCAGCACGCGCTGCCCTGCCCCTTCGCGCCATCGCCGGAGGAACTGATCGAGAAACGGATTGTCCAGCGGCCGGGCGATGGCATGGCAATGGAATCCCAGAAGACCCGTTGTGTACCCCGCCAATTCCCAGTTGCCGAAATGCCCCGTGACCAGGAGCATCGGCCGCTCTCCCGTCATGGCTTGGACGAGCCGATCGCCCCCGATCAATTCGACGTAACGCCGCCAATTGTTGGCGTGGAGCCTTCGCGGCAAGCGCAGGATTTCGAAGATCAGGCCCGTGAAGTGGAAGACCGCTTCGCGCACCAACTTGGCACGCTGGGACTGAGAAAACTCCGGAAAGGCATGGCTAATATTATCGTCGGCGACCCGACGATGGCGGGCATCCGCCAGGTAGACCATCCAACCGAACGCCTCGGCAAGCAGCCGGGCCGCACCGTCCGTAAGCGACTGCACGACGGCAACGCCAAGCCGAACAATTACATAGACGGCGAAGTCCTGCGTCCGCGATCGCGGCCTGGACATGGGTCACTCCGTTGACTGAGGCGCCTTCGACTCCGGGATCTTAACATTCTCGACAACCGAATGAAACCTGGAACGCGGCAAAGGAAGCCACGTTGCCTGTCGCAGGATTCCGGAAAAAAGCACGGACTCATGATTTACCGTTGCAGGTAAGATACCCCTGGGTTATCATCCAAGTGGTACCTATTGGCGCCGCATCGAATATGTTGACAAGCGGCGTCGGCGCGGCACTCATTCATTCGGTCGATCTCAGCGTGAAGACTCCCACCATGGGTCGGTCAAAGTTGTGCCCACGGTTGACTGCGGAAAATCGCCCTTGAGCCACGCCTCAGGGACTGTTCAATAGCGTTTGGCCATTTGGCTTGACACCGATTCGCTCGCAGGAGACTTGGAATGCCCTCCACCATGTCTGCCCCCGCTCCGAGAGTTCGTCAATCCTCCGACTTGGAACAACTCCAAGGCGCGTGGAAGACGATTGCGGGCCGCCGCGAGGCACGCTTGCTGGTTGTCGAGGGCCGTTTCACCTTTGAATTCCTCGACGGCGAAGGCGAGATTTACATGGGGACGTTTGTCGTCGAACCCGATGTCTATCCGCGGCGGATGGATATGCAAATCGAGGAGGGCCCGCAGCAATACCGCGGCCAGCCGTCGTTTTGCATTTACCATCTGGAAGGCGACGTGCTGCGTTGGTGCCCGACCAAGCCCGGCGCTGGCGTGCGCCTGACGCAGTTTCCCAGCGTGGACGACGACAAGTATCTGTCGCTAGTGTTCAAGCACGTGCGACCGCATCGCTAGGGACGAATCTTGATTCAGAATTGCATTCCTCGAAAGGTGAATACATGAGCAGCGCAGTTGCCGAACGTCCGGCCCGAACCGTTCAACCGATCCGCGAGAACCTCGAAGAGCAGTTTGAATATCCCGGCATTCCGACGACTTGCGACGGCGCCGAAGCCGTGGTGCACGTCGATATCCACATCTGCCAGGCCGCCGGCGCTTACCCGATTACCAGCTCGACGACGATGGGCGGTGGATTCAATGCCGCCGTGATGAACGGCATGAAGAACCTGTGGGGCGACTCGCTGATGTTCTTCGAGCCGGAGAGCGAGCACTCGGCGGCGTCGGTGTGCGAGGGGTTCGCCGTTGCGGGCGGGCGGGTCACCAACTTCACTTCCGGGCAAGGCCTGGTGTTGATGAAGGAAGTGCTTTTTACCATTTCCGGGAAGCGCTTACCGGTGGTCATGAACATCGGCTCGCGCGCTCTCACGAGCCAGGGCTTGAACGTTCACGCCGGCCACGACGACATGATGGCGGTCGCCGATTGCGGCTGGGGCATGTTGTTTGCCCGCAACGCCCAGGAGGCCGGCGATTTCTGCCTCATTAGTCGCCGTACCGCCGAGGCGAGTTCAACGCCCTTCTTTAGCGGTCAAGACGGCTTCCTCACCACCCATACCGTCGAAACCGTGCGCCTGCCCGAAACCGAGTTCATGAAGGAGTTCATCGGCGACCCGAAAGAGAAGCTGGTAAACCTGATGGACCCGGCCAACCCGATGATGTCGGGCGTGGTGCAGAACCAGGATTCATACATGAAGGGCAAGATTGCCCAGCATGGCTACTACTCAAAGGTCGGCCCGGCCCTGCAAGATGCCTTCGACGAATTCTACCGCAAGACGGGCCGGCGCTATGGTTTCGTTGAGCCGTATCGTTGCGACGATGCGGAATACGTTCTCGTCGGCATGGGCAGCTACATGGAGACGGCCAAGGCCACGGTGGACTATCTGCGCAGCAAGGGCATGGCCGCCGGCTGCCTGACCGTGTTCGTATTCCGCCCGTTCCCCGGTCCGCAAATCGTCGAAGCGCTGAAGGACTGCCGCGGGTTCACCGTCTTCGAGCGCATGGACGATCCGCTCTCGACAACCGGTAACCACCTGACGCGTGAAATCAAGGCGGCGTTTTGCGACGCGATCAGCGGACAAGGCGGGCACGAGAAGATCGAACGCATCCCGCGCATCTACCACGCGGCCGCCGGGTTGGGCAGCCGCGACGTTCGCCCCGGCGACATCATCGCTTCCTTCCGCAACATGATGGCCGAAGGCCGCGAATATTTCTGCATCGGCATCGACCATCCGCTGGCCCTTAAGCCGGCCGAGGATCCGGACCTGCGGCCAACCGGCGGCTTCTCGATGCGCGGCCATTCCGTCGGCGGCTTCGGCTCGGTCACGACCAACAAGGTGATCGCCACCATCGCCGGCCGCGTGTTCGGCAAGGACGTGCAAGCCTATCCCAAGTACGGCTCCGAGAAAAAGGGCTTGCCGACCACGTATTACCTCACGATCGCCGACTCGCACATCTACATGCATTGCGAGTTGGAGCACGTCGATCTGCTGTGCATCAACGACCCGACGGCGATCCTCAGTCCCGGCACGCTGCATGGCTTGCAGCCGGGCGGAGCGATTTTCATGCAATCGCCGCACGCCGACGCGGCCCAACTGTGGAAGTACATTCCCGCGCGCATCCAGAGCACGATCCGCGAGAAGAAAGCCCGCGTCTACTTTGCCGACATGGTCAAGATCGCCCGCGAGGTCGCTTCGGAAGCGGACCTGCAAATGCGCATGCAGGGCATCGTCCTATTAGGCGCGTTCCTGAAGCTGACGCCCTACGCTCGCGACGCCGAGATGACCGACGAAAAGGTTTACGAAGGCGTCGAGAAAGCGCTGCGGAAGTACTTCGGCAAACGTGGTGATCAGGTGGTGCTGGATAACCTGACCTGCGTGAAGCGCGGCTACAGCGAAATGCGTGAAATTCCCCAGGATCTCATCAACCAACGAGCGTGAGCAGTACTCACGTCTTTCTTTGCAGGAGTTCCGATGGCAGCGACCAGTACGCTCGCGCCTCCCTCGATGAACGAGGCGAACGAACGCGATCCATTCAATAACAACAGCTACGGCACGCTCGTCGACCACCCGTACAAGACGGTGTCGTTGCCGGTGCTGGACGTCAAGGACTTCAACGAGCGCATCATCCGCGGCTACGAAGAAGGCTACGGCGAGAAAGATCTGCCGGCGGACATATCGTTGGCTCGGTCGCTGGTCCCCGCCGGCACCGCCAACCTGCGCGACTTCAGCAACATCTCGCCCGAGATTCCCGAGTACATCCCCTCCAACTGCACCGGTTGCATGGACTGCGTCACCGAATGCCCGGACACGGCCATTCTGGGCAAGGTTCTGTCCGAAACCGAACTTGAAGAGAAGTTGAAACTCATCCCGGAATCGGATCAACCGATGTTCCGCGCCCAATGGGCGCAAACCAAGAAGTATTACGATGCGGGCAAGAAGAAGGTCGGTGTCGGCGGGATGTTCAACATCATCATCGATCCCAGCAAATGCAAGGGCTGCGCGGAGTGCGTCACGGTGTGCGACGACGACGCGCTGAAGATGATCCCCAAGACTGACGACGTCATGTCCAACGCCCGCAAGAGCCACCGCTACTTCAAGAAGATCGGACCCAGCAACGACAAATACATCAACGACAACCTGCTGATCGACATGATGCTGAAGGAGCAGACGCACATTTACGTCGGCGGGGCCGGTTCCTGCGCCGGTTGCGGCGAGGGCACGGCGTTGCGGATGATGTGCTCGGCCACCGGTTTGAAGTACGGCGACCAATGGGGCATTATCGCGGCCACCGGTTGCAACACCGTTTACACCTCGACCTATCCGTACAACCCGTACCTGGTCCCATGGACCAATTCGCTGTTCGAGAACGCCCCGACCTATGCCATCGGCGTGCGCATGCGTTGGGACCAGATGGGCTGGAAGGACCGCCCGCTTTGGTGCCTCGGCGGCGACGGAGCGATGTTCGATATCGGCTTCCAGGCCCTATCGCGATTGTTCGCCAGCGGCATGAATATCAAGGTCTTCGTGCTGGACACCCAGGTCTATTCCAACACCGGCGGGCAGGCCTCCACCGCCAGCTTCACCGGCCAGAACACCAAGATGAGCGTGCACGGTTCGGTGTTTGGCGGCAAGCAAGAGCGTCGCAAGGAAATCGCCCAGATCGCCATGATGCATCCGCGCACCTACGTCGCGCAGACCACCTGCGCCCACATCAACCACTTCTATAAGTCGGTCCTGGGGGCGCTGGAGTTCGACGGACCCGCCATCGTCTGCTGTTACACGACCTGCCAGCCCGAGCACGGCGTGGCCGACAACATGGCCGGCGAACAGGCCCGCCTCGCCGTGGATACCCGGGCGTTCCCGCTGCTGATTTACGATCCCCGGGCCGGCGACACGGTCAAGAAGCGCCTGTCGCTCCAAGGCAACCCGAACGTCAAAGGCGATTGGTTCATGAACCCGAAGACCAACGCTGAGGTGTCCTTCATCGACTTCGCCCGCAGCGAGGGCCGGTTCTCGAAACACTTTGACAAGGACGGCAATCCTTCGCAGCTGCTGTTGGCCGCCAAGCAGGACCGCCTCGAAAACTGGCACCTGCTGCAGGAATTGGCGGGAATTCGGTGAGACGAGGCGAACAGTTGATCCGGTAGGGTGGGTCGAGACGGCTTCGCCGGCGCTGGCCCACCATTTCGCCACGCACTCAATGGTGGGCTTTCGTCGCCTAGGCTCCTCGACCCACCCTACCCTACAAAATCGTCCTTGAGTCCGACGGTCTTTCTGTCATGTCCGAGCCGCTCGCTACGCATGACTTCGCAACCGGTCAAATGACCGCGGCGCTGGAGTTTCTCAAACGCACGCGCGCGGAATTGCGTTCGCTGCGCAAAGTCCGCGTGTGGATAGATCGCCTGCAGATCATCGACATCAACGGCGATTACTTCGAAGTCCGCGGCGTCGGCTATGGCGACCCCGACATCATTCCGCTTCTGAAAAACATCAACACCGCGTTCGATCCGGCCACCATCCACGAATCCGTGGCCGTGGAGTACAAAGAGTTCGCCACCGGCCGGCGGCATCCTTGGGCCGAAGACCGCGTGATGTGACGATTTCCCAATTCGCTCGTCTGGCATTTCGTCGGATTCCAAGTTTTTTTCATGTCGCCGAGCGGTGGCGTATTCCCATTTACCTCAATAGATGGGATCATGGACGCTTAAGGTATTGGCGACCGTCTGTTCAAACGAGGTGCGGTCATGAAACGAGTTGGATCGCTGATGGTGGCGACGGCATTGATGGGAGCTGGGCTTTGGCTGGCCGCGACCATGCGGGCCGAACCCGCGAAGCCGAGCGCCGATCTGGAAGAACTCCTGAAGAAGGCCACGGTGAACGGCAAATATCGCATGCTGCTCGCCCAGATCAAAGTCGAGACCGAGAAGGACGTCGAAGGCGATTTCAAAGACCTCGGCAAGCAGACCCGCACCGAATACACCGGCCAGAAAGACTTGCCCAAGGGTTATTGGGTCTACGCGAAGCCGTACTGGTACATCTGGCGCGACCTGAGTTCAGTCCAGCGCCCGAAACGCGCCTGGGGACCGGAGCAGGTTATCGGCGAACCGGACACCAACATGGCCGGCGACATTCAGACCGCCTGGGCCTCACAAAGCCAGGACGATCAGGACGAATGGCTGATGATGGAATACGCGGAAGCCATCGTGCCCACGGCAGTGCTGGTATACGAGACGTATAATCCCGGCGCGCTCGTGAAGGTCACCGCGTTCAAACTGGACGGCACCGAAGTCGAACTTTGGAAAGGCCAGGATCCGACCGCAACCGATGCCGAGATGGGCGTGTCGGAGATTCCCGTCAAGGTCGATTTCAAAACGAATCGCATCCGCATCCATATCGCCTCGAAGGACGTGCCCGGTTGGAACGAGATCGACGCCGTGGGCATTCGCGACAAGGACAAAAAAATGCACTGGGCCGTGAGCGTACACGCCAGCAGCACGTACGCCCAGGACATCGATTTGCCCCCGTTGCCCGTGGTGAGGAACCCGTACGAAAGGCGCATCGAAAAGCTGGAAATGGAAATTCGCGACCTCAAGGCGATGGTTGAAGCGCTGCAGAAGAAAGTGGACAAGAAGGACAAGTAGAGTCTGTGCGGAACTCGTAGGGTGGGTCGAGGAGCCTAGGCGACGAAGGCCCACCATTTCGTCAATGACTCTACGAAATTCGTTGATGCGATTTTGGAGACGACTCATGGCTACTCGTCGCGTTCTTCTTGCTGCTGCCCTCGCCGTGATGGCGATTCCTGCGTTCGCGGCCGAGCCGGACGCAAAGGAATCGGCGGCGCTGGCGGCGCGCATCGATCAATTGTTGTCGGAGCGCTGGGCGGCGGCCAGCGTCAAGCCGGTGGACATGGCGAGCGACGCCGAGTTCCTTCGTCGCATCTATCTCGATCTCGCGGGCATGATTCCGCCGGCGCATGTGACGCGGGAATTTCTCGACGACAAGTCGCCCGACAAACGCCAGAAGCTGATCGAGAAGTTGCTCACCGGTTCGCGCTACGTGTCGAACTTCACGATTTTCTGGCGCAGCGTGCTGTTGCCCGAAAGCGCCAACGGCGACAATCTCGGTCTGCGTTTCAGCTTTGAGGCGTGGCTGCGGGCGCGGCTCGAACAAAACGCCGGCTTCGATCGCATGGCCCGCGAAATCCTCGCCACCGCCCCGCCGCGACGACGCGGCCAGTTGGGCGGGGAGGAACTTGTACCCAACGATCAAATCACACCGCTCGCGTTCGATCAAGCCAACGAAGGCAAGCCCGAGAACCTCGCCGGTAGCACGGCCCGGTTGTTCCTGGCGGTGAAATTGGAGTGCGCCCAGTGCCACAATCACCCGCACGCGGAATGGACGCAGGAGCAGTTTTGGGCCTACGCCGCCTTCTTCGGCGGTTCGCGCAGCGGCAATAACGTCACGATTCATATTCCAAAATCGACCAAGACCATCGCCGCGAAATTCCCGAACGGCCAGGAACCGAACTTCGAGAAGAGCGCCAATTCGCGTGCCGTCCTCGCCGATTGGATCACCGCCGCGGAGAACCCGTACTTCGCCAAAGCAACCGTGAACCGGGTCTGGTCGCACTTTTTCGGCAACGGCCTGATCGAGCCGGTCGACGATTTGACGCAGGAACGCGAGAAGAACTCATTGCTGGAAGAGTTGGCCAAGCAATTCGTCCAGCACAGATTCGACCTGAAATATCTGATTCGCGCGATCGTCGGCAGCCGGGCGTATCAGTCCTCAAGCGTGGCGCGAAGCGAGAACTCGGACGAACTGCGCTTATTCGCTCGCATGCCGGTGCGGGCGCTGTCGCCGGAGCAGATTTACGAGAGCCTGGCGGAGGTCACGCGAATTGAGGACGAGCGCGATCAAAACCAAGCGTTCGTGCGGCGCGTCGAATTCCAGGCCCGCTTCACCCGGCAGACCGAGAAGGCTACCGAAGCGCAGACCTCGATCCTGCAGGCACTGGCGCTCATGAACGGCAGATTTGTTGAGGACGCGACAAGTCTCGAACAGAGCAAGACTCTCGGCGCGATCGCCAACGCGCCGTATCTGGATACCGCTGGGAAGATTGAGCAACTCTATCTGACCGCTTTGAGTCGCAAGCCGCGTCCGGCGGAACTGGAACGGTTCGTCAAGTACGTGTCCAAGGGCGGCCCGAGCGGCGATTCGCAACGGGCGCTGGCCGATGTGTTCTGGGTGCTGCTGAATTCGGGCGAATTTCTTTTCAATCATTGATCCGAAGAGGATTGTCCCATGATGTCGCTATCGCGTCGCGAATGGTTTCGGTTGAGTTCCGCTGGCGTGTTGGGCGCTTCGGTGTCCGGTTGGTTGCCGTCGCTCGCGGCGGAGACCGCCAAGGACCCGCGGCGGCGCCGGTCCTGCATCCTGCTGTGGATGGACGGCGGGCCGAGCCAGACCGACACGTTTGATCTGAAACCGGATCATCCCAACGGCGGGCAGTTCAAGCCGATTCAGACCAACGCCACCGGCATTCAGATCAGCGAACATCTGCCGAAGCTGGCCAAGCACGCCGATCGCATGGCCATCATTCGCTCGATGACCACGCGTGAAGGCGATCACGGCCGGGCGGCGCAGATCATGCACACCGGCTACACACCGGCGGGCGAGATCAATTTTCCGTCGATCGGCGCTTCGCTGGCGAATGAACTCGGAACCGACGACGCGGTCCTGCCGCAATTCGTGTGCATCGCGCCCAATCGCGGCGTCAGCCCGCCGGCCTTCAGTTCCGGCTTCTTCGGCCCGCGACTCGCGCCGTTGATCGTCGGCAATACCAATAACCTTGCCCGGCGGGGGCCGTTCGACTACGAAGCCGCCTTGCGCGTACCCGATCTCGAAGCATCGCGTTATGTTCTGCCCGCTCATGCCGACGCCCGCGTCGAGTTGCTTCAGGAAATGCAACGCGAGTTCGCCAAGGATTATCCGGGCGTGGTGTCCGCCAGCCATCAGTCGGCTTACGCCCGCGCGGTAAGCCTGATGCGTACCGCGGCGGCCAAGGCCTTCAATCTCGAAGAAGAGAAAGCGGCCTTGCGCGATTCATACGGGCGCAACATGTTCGGCCAATCGTGCCTGCTGGCGCGGCGACTGGTCGAGCAAGGCGTGCCGTTCATTGAAATCAACATGGGCGGTTTGAACGGCGGATCGTTTGGTTGGGACACGCACGGCGGCAACTTCGACGCCGTTAAGAGCCTAAGCGGGGTTCTCGACCCGGCTTGGGCCGCGCTGATGCAAGACTTGAAGGATCGCGGACTGCTCGATTCCACGCTCATCGTGTGGATGGGCGAATTCGGGCGCACGCCGCGGATCAATCCGCAACGCGGCCGCGACCATTTCCCGAATGCCTGGAGCACCGTGCTGGCCGGCGGCGGAATCAAGGGCGGGCAGGCGGTCGGCGCCACCAGCCCCGACGGGACGTCGATCAAGGAGCGGCCAGTCACCACGCAGGATTTCCTCGCCACCATCTGCAAGGCCCTCGGCGTCGATCCGTCGAAGCAGAATCAATCCAACGTCGGCCGCCCCATCCGCATCGTCGACAAAATGGCCAAGCCGATCCAGGAGATCCTGGCATGAAAGCGTGGATTGCCGCGTTTCTGTTGCTCGCCGTTGTTGGCGCCGGCCGTGGCGACGAACCGAAATTGCCCGCCGACGTTCAGGACGTCATCTTCCTCGCCGACAAGCGGCCGGTTCGCTTACGCTTGCACATTCTGATCGACGGACAACCGTACGCGAGCGTCTATCAATCGGCGTGGGACGACTACCTGAAATCGTTGTTCAAGCATTTGGACCGCGATGGCGACGGGTTTCTGAACGAGGCGGAGGGACAACGGTTGCCGCCGCCGTCGCAGCAGGGCGCGACGGGCCGGCCGACCAACCTCGCGTTCAACTTTCGCGTGGTCGATACCAACGGCGACGGCAAGCTCGACATGAGCGAAGTCGCCGCGTATTACCGCGATTACGGCGGCGCCGGCCTTCAGGTCAACATCGCGCCCGGTCTTGTCCAGTCGTCGGTTCTGTTCGGCGCCGAGTTGTTCAACCGCCTCGATACGAATAAGGACGGCAAGCTCTCCAAAGATGAACTCGTCGCCGCCGCCAACCTCATGGATCTCGATCGCGATGGCGACGAATTGCTCTCGCCGCAAGAGATTCTGCCGCGGTTGTTCGCGATGAACGCGGCCAGCGGGCGAGTCCCGCGATCGATGACTCGCCCCGGCCGCAACGATTCCGCTTTCATCTTTCCCGGCTGGGGTCAAAGCGCCGACGTCGTGACCGAGCGTTTGCGCAAGCGCTACGGCGACAAGAGCGAATACCGGGCGGAGCAAGCTCCGGATGCGGAATTGCGGATTCGCTTGGGCACGACTTCTGCGAATGAAAAGCCGTTCGAGATGGTTGGGATCCACGACAAGTCGATTCAAATTCATCCCACCGAAGCCGGCTTCGTGCTGTATTTGTCGGACTGCAACACGAGCATCGACTTCCATATCAATGAGGGCCGGCCGATGCCGCCGGCGCGGATGCGGCAAAACTGTTTGGATCAGTTCCGCGCCGCCGATATCGCCAAGAACGGCCATTTGACGCTGCGCGAGGCCCAATTGCGCGGCTTCTTCCCGCAGCAATTCGAACTGCTGGATCGCGATCTCGACGGTAAGCTGACGGAAAAGGAACTGCTCGATTTTCTGGACAACGTCCAAGTGCGGCAGGCGAAAGCGGTCACCAGCGTCGTGTCGGTCCTCGTTTCCGACGCCGGTCAAGATCTGTTCGATCTGTTGGATAGCAACCGGGACGGTCGTCTGGGATTGTGGGAATTGCGGGCCGCGCCGCGGCTGCTCGCGCATCTGGGTAAGGAGTCGCTGGCGCGCGACGAGGTGCCGCGCAGTTATCATGTGGCCCTCGGTTTGTGCCAGTCGAGTTTTGACCGCAGCGGCGGATACGGCACGTTCACGCCTCGCGGTTTGCCGATGCTGGCGCTGGATTGGTCGCAGCCGGGGCTGGTGTGGTTCTACAAGATGGATCGCAACCGCGACGGCTATGTTTCGCTGCGCGAGTTTCTCGGCCCGGTCGAGGTCTTTCGGAAGCTGGATCTCAATGGCGACGGCTTGATCAGCCCCGAGGAAGCGCTGAAGGCGCAGGAAACAAAGAGCCGGTGATGGCCGCGGATCAATCATTCACCGATTTGATGGATCGGCTGAACGCGGGCGACGATTCCGCCGCCGCGGAGATCTTTCATCGCTTCGCCCATCGCCTCATTGGCTTGGCGCGGACTCGCCTGGATCGGCTCTTGCAGTCCAAAGTCGATCCGGAAGACGTGATGCAATCGGTCTATCGCAGTTTCTTTCGCCGCCATCTTGAAAGTCATTATGATTTGGATGGGTGGGACGGCTTGTGGGGCATGCTGACGGTGATCACGCTGCGCAAGTGCGGGCATCGCGGCGAGTATTTCCGGGCGGCGCGGCGGGAC
Source organism: Gemmataceae bacterium (assembly GCA_041495645.1). Classification (GTDB taxonomy): domain Bacteria; phylum Planctomycetota; class Planctomycetia; order Gemmatales; family Gemmataceae; genus JBGQCZ01. Next base: position 16,770 of record JBGQCZ010000019.1, read on the forward strand.
GTCCGCCGCGAGACTACGACCACAAACACGGTCGATCAGCCGGAACTGGAGTTTGCCTGCCTGGCCCGCGATCCCACGCCGTCGCATGCCGCACGCCTCGCGGAAACCGTCGAGCAAGTGATGCGCTCGCTCGAAGGCCGCGAACGCGATATCTTCGCTCTGAGCTTGCAAGGCTGCACGGCGGTGGAGATTAGCGAGCAGGTGGGCCGCACCGAGCGCACCGTGCAGCGCGTGCTCAAGCGCGTCCGCGAGCAATTGCTGGAGATGAAAGCCGAAGCAGCCTAGAATGTAGGACGGATTTCAATCCGTCTCAGGCGGTAAGCATGCTCGCCATCTCACTCGAACAACTCGTGGACCAATTCGAGGAGGCCTGGCAAAATGGCGAGCGGCCGGACATCGACGCCTTTCTCCCAACCGACGACGACCGCCTGCCCGCACTGGTCGAACTCGTACACATCGACTTGGAGCGCCGGGCGAAGTCCGGAGAGGACGTTCACGTCGAGTCCTACTTGCAGCGCTTCGCCGAGCTGAATGAAAGGCCGATTATCAGCGAATTGCTGGCCGCGGAGTTTCAACACCGCTCGCGCCGCGATCCGAATGTCACTTACAGCGAATTCATCGACCGCTTTCCGCAACTGCGCGATGAAATTACCGGGTTCACGATTCCCGCACCCAGCGCCAACGGCGATCAGCTCCCGGCCACTTGGACGGTGGCGGGTGAGGCGTCCGGTCCGCCCGGCCAGCGGGTCGGGCCGATTGTCACGCGTTCGAACTATTCCACGCTGCAATTGCATGCGCGGGGCGGTTTGGGCGAGGTGTTCATTGCGCACGACGAGGTTTTGAATCGCGACGTGGCGCTGAAGTCGCTGCAAGCGAAACGAGTCCGCGACGGCGTGAGCCGCAGCCGGTTTCTGCGCGAGGCGGAGATCACCGGCCGGCTCGAACATCCCGGCGTCGTGCCGGTTTACGGGCTCGGCCAGGACGCGGCCGGCAATCCCGTCTACGCGATGCGCTTCATTCGCGGCCAGACCTTTCAGCAGGCGATCGATCAATATCACGCCTCGACCCCGCGCCTCGACGCCGGCAGCCGCCGCCTGGCGTTTCAACAATTGTTGCGCAGCTTCTTAAGCGTCTGCAATACCATCGCCTACGCCCACAGCCGCGGCATCATCCACCGCGACGTGAAGCCCGGCAATATCCTTCTGGGCGAATACGGCGAAACGCTCGTCGTCGATTGGGGACTCGCTCGGGAGACTGGAGTCCGCAGACCGGAGACCGCAGGCAATCGCTCGTCGTCTGCCGCCTCCAGTCTGCCGGCTCCAGTCTCCAGTCTCTCCAATCCTGGCGACACGATGGCCGGCGATGTGATCGGCACGCCGGCGTTCATGTCGCCGGAGCAGGCACGAGGACAAGTCGAGGAGGTCGGACCGGCCAGCG
>JBGQCZ010000020.1:0-17913 GCA_041495645.1 Gemmataceae bacterium
ACACAAGGGTTCGTGCAACACTGCTGGCTCAACGGCATACCAGAACATTTGCGCCAAGTACGGGTCATCCAGCGGCAGCTCGGAGTTTACTGTGCGAACATTGGATTCCATTATCAATTCCGTCAGAAGCGATAATCGTTTCTCAGGTTTCCACCATTGGAGCCCAGATAGCGCCGCAAGCGCAGTTCGCGGCGTTAGGTATGGCAGGCGCCTCGGCAGACTAAATAACAGCCGATACATTGGCCATTGGGATAGGTCGTTCCGGTGCCGATCCAGGTAGAGCCTTATCGACCAAGCTTGAAAAGCCTCACTCGACCAAGTCCGACTCTTTTCCAACGCTTCTTTCGAATCCAACTGGTCGATCACGTTAAGGGTCAAGAGTGCCCACAAATCCCTCCACCAAAGTTTTTCTCCCAACAGTTTGATCGCCTTCGGATCCAACCGCCCCGCCGCCGCTCGTTCCTGCAAGATCCTCCTGGCGTGGTTCACAAACCACTGGTTCTTATGCGTGTGCAGTTTCACCAGTTCCAAATCGCTGAGCTTGCTCAGGTCGCCCTTGAACGGCTTCACATCGCCGTAAGTGATCTTGAAGATTCTCCCATTGCTGGAATCAACCTTCTCGTAATTGTGGCATTCGCCGGTGTCGGTCCAGTCGGCGACGAAGACGCCGCCGTCGGGGCCGTACTTCAGGGCCAGGCCGCGGAACCACGGGTCGTTGGCCATCATGAAATCGGGGCCGTGTTTGGCGACGTAGGTCGAGCCTTTGCGTTCGAGGAAATCGCGGTTGATGCGGTTGCCGTGAATGTTGCACATGAAGACGTTGCCGCGATATTCGTCGGGCCAGTTGTCGCCGAGGTAGACCATGCAGCCGACATGGGCGTGCCCGCCACCCGGATTGTCGTGCGCGCCCTTGCCGCCGCGCGAACTCGTCCAGTCGCCGCCGCCCCAATGAATGTGGTCGGCGATGCTCGGCATCAGCTTGTACAGGTTCGGATTCAAATCCTGGCCGTACATCCGCTCGAAATGCGCGCCCGGCACCACGTGAAAAATGTGCTTGATCACGCAGTTGGTGATGAACATCTCGCCTTCTTCGTTGAAATCCAGCCCCCACGGATTGGTGGTGCCGTGGGCGAAGGCCTCGAACACCTTGCGTGTGGGATGATAGCGCCACACCCCGCAATTGATGGCGACGCGATCCTTATCCGGCGTCCCCGGCTTGCCGACGCGCGAATTGGAAAGAATGCCGTTGCAGCCGTAGAGCCAACCATCCGGGCCCCACGCGAGCGAATTGAAGACGTTGTGCTTGGCCTTCAAGTCCCAGCCGTCGAGCACAATTTGCGGCGGGCCGTCGGGTTTGTCGTCGCGGACGGGAATGAAGATCAAGTTCGGCGTCGAGCAGAGCCAGACCCCGCCGAAACCGAACTCGATGCCCGACAGGTTCGAGCCTTGGTCGTAGAAAACGGTCTTCTTGTCGAATTTCCCATCGCCGTCGGTGTCTTCGAAGATCACGACGCGGTCGTTGCCGGTTCCATCTTCGCGCCATTTGGGATACGACAGGCATTCGACGACCCACAGCCGCCCACGATCGTCGAAGGTGAACGCAATCGGCTGCACGACATCCGGCTCGCCGGCGAACAGCGTGGATTTGAAACCGGGCGGGAGGGTCATGGCCTTGGCGGCAGCCTGCGGGGGCAGCGGGCGATCCTGGGAAACGGCTGAAGAGCAAAACAGCACGGCACCGATTAATACAAGAGCCATTCGCATGGATAATCCCCCAACAGCAGCCTCACCAAGAAGATTAACCACAAAGACCAAAGACACAAAGAAGATTGACGAGTTTCGATCAATTCCCGCATTCTTTGTGTCTTAGTGACTTTGTGGTTGATGGTTTTCTTCGCAATCCGCGGATTGAACTCTTTGTACAAATAGCTGCATGACACTTGCACTCATTCGCAAACTTCTGCGCGATTCACGTTGGGCGCTGCTGGCCGTGGCGCTGCTGTTGTTCGGTTTTCAGATGATCTGGACGAAAGCCACCCAACGGGTCACCACGCAGATGGCGCCAATGTTTCAAGCGATGGCCATGAAGCTCAACAAGCGCTTGGAGGACGTGGAAAAGATGTTCTTCAGCGGGCCGGGGCGGGTGATGCAGTCGGTGATCGGCGGCGATCAATTGAAGTTTCAAAACGCCCAAGACGTTCTGTCGATCGGCTACGTGCACCCGTTGATGCAAATTCTTTTTTGCCTATGGGCGATTGGCAGAGCGTCGGGCGCGATTGCGGGGGAAATCGAACGCGGCACGATGGAGCTACTCCTTGCTCAACCTTTGCCGCGATCACGGGTAATTGTCGCGCATTTGTGCGTGGACTTGTTGCTCATTCCGGTGTTGTGTCTAAGCCTTTGGGCGGGTCTAGGCCTTGGATCTTGGCTAATTGGACCACTTGAGGTCGACCCCGAAGTGATCAAGGAGTTTCCGCTCGCCATGAAGTTCATCGATCCGGAGATATTGACGCTGCACATTTCCAAATTCGGCCCGCCGCTGCTGAACGTGGCCGCGTTTCTCTTCGCGGTCAGCGGATTGACGATGGCGATTTCAGCGGGAAGCCGCTCGCGCTGGCGCGTCATTGGCTTCACCGCCCTGATCATCATTGTGCAATTCATCGCGAATATCATCGGCCAGATTTGGGACACGATCGCTTTTCTGCGGCCGTTTACAGTCTTCTACTATTACCAACCGCAGCAAATCGCGCTGCGCGGCGCATGGAGCGTATCGCTGGAGCCGTTGGGCTTGTCATTGCGAATGCCGATGCTGCTGGTGCTGTTCGGGGTGGGCACCATCGGGTATTTGATCGCGTGGCGGGTGTTCACTCGGCGCGACCTGCCGGCGCCGCTGTGAGTGAACCTCGACGTGGGAATGTTCGGGCTGGTATGATGAAACGAGGGTCGAAGAGGGTTATCAAATGGAACGTACTTTGGAATCGTTGGTTAAGCGTGTTGCGACGCTTGAGCGCGAGGTTACTCTACTCAATCAGACGAGACGTCCGTTGCCGCCGAATGCGACGTCATTGCAACGTATTGCGTACGAACTCGGAATGTGGGATCCAGATCAGGATACGCTTCGCGAAATTGTCGACCGCGCGTTTCGCGGTATGGGAATAACGGGCGCGCCGATTCCCGCTGAGGAATTGCAGCGAATGATGCTTTCGGAGGGTGTTCGCCCTGAGGACAACATCCTCAGCCGAGGCCTCATTGACATGCGCGAGGAATGACGGGTGGCTAACCGCTTCATGCTCGATGCGAGCGCGCTCGCGAAACGATACGCAGCGGAGTTGGGAACTCCTGAAATGAATCAGTTGTTCGCGCGGTCGTCGCATGACCGATTCGCTGTGCTTACCATTGGCATGTTGGAAGTAATCTCGATTTTGGTACGCCGGCGCAACTCGGGGATCATTTCGTCAGTAGCATTCAACTCGGCTCATTTGAATTTTGAACATCAGATTGTGAAGTCTGCCGTTGTAGCGCGATTCCCTATGAGGGATTCGCTGGCCTTCGCCGCGATACCCTTCATCTCTCGGTATTCCGTCAATGCGACTGACGCAATTCTCTTGAGGTCCGTTCTTGACCTCTCGAATCGATTGCGAACAGGCGGCGACGACATCGTTCTTGTTGCTTCCGACCGCCGTCTTCTCACCGCCGCAAACGCTGAAGGCCTTGTCACTTACAATCCCGAAACGCAAACCACGGTCGAACTCGACGCCCTTGTCGCTTGATTTTCATTTCGCCGCGATCAACTGCCGCAGTACGTACTGCAGAATCCCGCCATGCCGGTAGTATTCGATCTCTTTTGGCGTGTCGATCCGCGCGACAACCTTGAAGGTCTTCTCGAATCCATCCGCCCTCTTCGCCCGCACAGTCAGTTCACTGCCCATCTTGAATCCCGAAGCGACAGCAGCGGCCAGCCCTTCGATCGCGAAGACCTCCTCGCCGGTCAATCCTAACCATGAAATACTCTCACCGGCCTTGAATTGAAGCGGCAGGACACCCATGCCGACCAGGTTGCTACGATGGATGCGTTCGAAGCTCTCGACGATGACGGCCTTCACGCCTTGCAGATACGGGCCCTTGGCCGCCCAATCGCGCGAACTGCCGGAGCCGTATTCCTTGCCGCCGAGGATGATCGTCGGCACGCCTTCGGCGATGTACTTGGTCGCCGCGTCGAAGATCGACATTTGCGCGCCGTCGGGCAAATGGCGCGTCACCCCGCCTTCGACGCCGGGAACCAGCAGGTTCTTGATGCGCGGGTTGGCAAACGTACCGCGAACCATGATTTCGTGGTTGCCTCGGCGGGCGCCGTAGGAATTGAAGTCCTTCTTGGTGACGCCATGTTCGACGAGGTACTTGCCCGCTGGACCGTCTTCCTTGATGCTGCCGGCGGGGCTGATGTGATCGGTCGTGATGCTATCGCCCAATAGCGCCAAAACGCGTGCGCCGGAGATGTCTTTCACGGGCGCTGGATTGGCGGGCATGTTGTCGAAATACGGCGGGTGCTTCAAATACGTCGATTTCGGGTCCCATTGGAAGCGGTCATCGGCCGGAACCGCGATGCTGTTCCAATTCGCGTCGCCTTTGTAAACGTCGGCATAAATCTTCTTGTACATCTCGGTGCGGACGCATTTGTCGATGACGGCGCTGACTTCAGCTTGCGTCGGCCAAAGATCCTTTAGAAAGACCGGCTTGCCGTTCTGGTCGTTGCCGATGGGTTCCATCTGCCAGTCGATGTCCATGCGGCCAGCGAGGGCATAGGCGACGACGAGCGGCGGGGAACCGAGATAATTGGCGCGCACTTCGGCATGAACGCGGCCCTCGAAGTTTCGATTCCCACTCAGCACGGCCGCGACGACCAGATTCTGATCCTTGATCGCTTTAGAAATCGCTTCGGGCAGCGGCCCGCTATTGCCGATGCAGGTCGTGCAGCCATAGCCGACAAGGTTGAAGCGAAGCTTGTCCAGGAACGGCGTCAGACCGGCATCAGCGAGGTATGCCGTCACCACTTGTGAACCCGGCGCGAGGCTTGTCTTGACCCACGGCTTCGACATCAGTCCGCGTTCAACTGCCTTTTTTGCCACCAACCCCGCCGCAATCAGCACCGACGGGTTCGAAGTATTCGTGCAACTCGTGATCGCCGCGATGACGACGGATCCGTCTTTCAGATTAACCGGTCCGCCCACCGGTTGGGCGGGCGGTGCCACCATCGGCAATGCCGCCGCCTTGGGTTTCGCGCTCGCTTGCAACTTCGGGAGTGCCTCTGCAAACGACCTGGGAACGTCGTGGAGCCGAACGCGATCCTGCGGTCGCGACGGCCCTGCGAGGCTTGGCTCGACCGAGGCTAGATCGAGGTCGACAGTGTCGGAATAATTCGCGGCCGGCGTCGATTTCGTGTGAAACAGCCCTTGTTCCTTGCAATACGCCTCAATGAGCTTCACCAGCGATTCGGGCCGGCCGGTGGTGCGCAAGTAGCGAAGCGTTTCGGCATCGACGGGGAAGATGCCGCAGGTCGCGCCGTACTCCGGGGCCATGTTGGCGATCGTGGCCCGGTCGGCGAGCGGCAATTCGGCCAGGCCTTCGCCAAAGAACTCGACGAATTTGCTGACCACGCCCTTATTGCGCAACATTTGCGTGACGGTGAGAACGAGATCGGTGGCGGTGGCACCCTCGCGCAGTTTGCCGAACAGCCGAAAACCGACGACTTGCGGAATGAGCATCGACACCGGCTGGCCGAGCATCGCCGCTTCGGCTTCAATCCCGCCCACGCCCCAGCCGAGCACGCCCAGGCCGTTGACCATCGTGGTATGCGAGTCGGTGCCGACGAGCGTGTCGGGATAGGCGACGCTCTGCTCGTTGACGAAGACCACGCGCGCCAGGTATTCGAGATTCACCTGGTGCACGATGCCAGTCTCGGGCGGCACGACTTTGAAATTCTTGAACGCGCTCTGGCCCCATTTCAGGAAGACATAGCGCTCGACGTTGCGATCGAATTCCAATTGCGAATTCATCGCGAACGCGTCGGCATGTCCAAACTCATCGACTTGCACCGAGTGATCGACGACCAGTTCGACGGGTTGCAGCGGATTGATCTTCTTCGGATCGCCGCCCATCTTGGCCATCGCGTCGCGCATCGCCGCCAGATCGACCACGCACGGCACGCCGGTGAAATCCTGCAGCAGCACGCGGCTGGGAGTGAAGGAAATCTCGCGGTCCGGCTCGGCCTTCGGATTCCAGCGAGCCAAGGATTCGATCTCTTCCTTGCGAACGCTCACGCCGTCCTCGGTGCGCAACAAATTCTCTAGCAGGATTTTGAGCGAATAGGGGAGTTTCGCGGCTTCGGGAATCGCTTTCTCGACGGCGGCGAGACGAAAGATGGTGTGGGTCTTGCCGTCAACTGTTAGTGTGCTCTTGCTCTTGAAGCTGTCGGACATGAGATTCGCTTCCTAAATGAATCAAGTAGGTCTCACCTTCTTTCATTGTCGGGTTACTTTGGCGGTAAGGCAACCGAACTATCGCCGAGCCTGGCCAGCGCGGCCTTTGAATCAACTGTCAATCGGCAGCCGGTCTGCCCTGCAGCCAGCTTTCGAAGAATGACTTTCGCGTCATCGGTTGCGATTCGTTCGAGCGCTTCGATGGCCCGCAATCCGCGTAGCAATTCACCGTTGGTGATCGGCTCGCCGAGTCCATCCAGTAGCTTCTGAGCGCGTTTGCGCGCTTCCGCCGACGGGTTGTTGGCCAGAAATGCTGCCAACTGTTCTTTTGCGCGATCGCCGAGCCGGCTAATTGCTCGCTCCGTTTGTTCGCGATCCGCAAACGCGGCCGCATCGAGCTTTGACAGCAAGTCTCCCAGCAGTTTCCGGTCAACAGCCTTCGCGGGTTGCAACTGTTCGCGCAGCAATGGGACGCTCAAGCTCGAATTGTCGGCGAGAACTCCAATAGCTGCCCACGCGGCCGCCGCATCGGGCGCGGCCAGTTTCTCCCAGGCCGCGGACATTTCGGCACTAGTCGCGGATTTGCGCGGCGATGGCTTCACTTCGGCCATATCCCAAATCATGATGTTCGTGTCGTAGCTTCCTGCGGCCAAGCGCCGGCCATCCGGTGAAAACGTCAAGGCGGTGACTTGAGCATTGTGCCCAGCGAACACTCGTCTCGATTCCCGCGTGCTGACGTCCCAAATGCGCATGTCTTCGCCGTCATCGGCCGCAAGCCATCGTCCATCAGGAGACATTGCCACAGTGCTACAATAACCCTTAACCGGCTGAAGTCGGAAGCGCACGCCACCAGTACTCAGCTCCCGCGCCGTGAGCAACCTCGAACCGCTGCAAAGGAGCATGCGCCCATCAGGGGAAAATACAGCCGTTCGGAAATACTCCTCGCTGGGTCGATCCATGGTAATCCGCTTCTTGCCTGTTTCAACCTCCCACACGTCGATTTTTCCGGTCGAATCCGCAGCCAGCCAACGCCCGTCGTAACTGAACGCCATCGCCCTGTGGCCGTCGAATCGGCGCAGTTCGCGGCCGGTGTCTGAATCCAACAGAATGACGTTGCGACTACCGGCGCCCGGCCCGACAACGGCCAACTTTCGGCCGGCTGGGGAAAATGCCACCTGGCATGCTGCTTCCAGGCCCGTTTCGAGCCGACGAATGCGATTACCCATGTCCCGATCAATCAGAACAACCTCGCCGCGGTTCATGTCGGCCGTTGCTACTGTTTTCCCGTCGGCGCTAAGGGAGAAACTCATGGCCCTACGGGATGTTGGAGGCGAAGCATCGCGAGATGTTTGCCGGTTTGCGAATCCCAAAAACGGACAGTATCATCATTCCCTGCTGAAACTAGCTTGTTGTCAGGGGTGAATGACACACCGTAGACCGTGCCTCGATGGGATTCCAACGGCGGAGGAATTTCTTTGCCGGTGTCCACATTGAAGGAGCGAACGACGCTCTCACCAAAAATAACCAATTGCACTTGTCGGCCATCCGCCGAGAAGGCAAATCCGCCGCCGCTACGACGCTGGTCAAAATCAATTCGACGGCGCAGTTTGCCCGACGGCCAATCCCAAATCTGAATGAACGGATCCTGCCCGCCAGTCGCAATGAGTTGGCCGTCGCGGCTGATGGCGCACGAATGTGCTTGTCCCTTGTGCCCCCCGAGCGAAGGAAGCTCTCTTCCGGATTCCACTTCCCAGACCCGTACGGCCGGACCCGAAGTTCCCATGAACACAGATTTGCCGTCCGGCGATAGTCGGAGATTGCGAGCTTCGTTCAACGACATGGTTGAAAACGAACGCTTCTCCTTGCCGGTCATTCGATCTCGCACGCTGATCCGATTTGCCGCCCGTTCCTGCACGACAGCAGTTTTTCCGTCCGATGGGAAGCCCAACGGTGAATAGCCCTGGTCCCAAAAGCCCATGTCTTGTTGCTTGCCGGCCTTCCACAATATGCTGCCGTTGGCCAGATCCCACGCCCGAATCACACCGACGCCGTTATTCACACCATGGTTGGTCAAAACGATCTTGGCATCAGGTGAAAATAGATCGAAGATCAAGGTTCCAAGGTTTTCCGTCGAAGGGAGTGACTGAGTTTCTTTGGCCGTCGCAACGTCCCAAATGCTCATTGTTTGAATGGTGTAATCCTTCCTCGTCACGATCAAGGCTAGCTGGCCATCGTCAGAAAAACCTACCGCTGAATGGTCTTTCGGAAGTTGCTGGACTTTGAGCACACGGCCCAACTCCGCGTCAAGCCGACGGATTTCCTCACCTTTGGCAATGAGAAGCGTTTTCCCGTCTGCCAACAACTTTGATTGAATGTCCCAACCGGTGGCCGCACGACCTCGGATGGTTCCGAGCCGAGCCAGGGCACCGGCGGGTAGTGCATCACCGAGAAGATCGACTCGTTTTGGCTGAGAGGTGACCGGCGGTTCGCCGGCCGTTGAATTGAGGGCCAATATCAACAGCAACACTACGGAAGCATGTCGTAGTTGGATCATGGCAGGCGATCTCTTCCAGGGCGTTCAACGCGCCACTGAAGCGATCATACCCGCTCATGCGGTTTGCGCACCAAGAAAAAGCTCGCTCAATCCCGAAGGACGTGGCAATTGGTGCAAGTCTGATTCAAGGCCGTGACTGCGAGGCGCACTTTTTTCGGATCGCGTTCCTCGATCGCCTTTAGCAGCTCGGCGGTCACGTTTTGAAACTCCACCGAAACATCCGCCCAGGCCTTTACTTTCTTCTCGATGCCGCGGGTGAATTCCTGGCCGCGGTGCGGGGCCAACTGCGCCATGGCTTGCAAGCCCTTGGCGACGCGCAAGTAATCGTCCTGGTTCGCGTCGAGCTCCGCCTCGGTGAGATCTTTGCGGCGCACAAGCTGGGAAACCAGGAACTGAACGCTGTTCTGCGGATCGTTCTTGGCGAGCTTGCCGATGCCAAATCCGCCGCGCCGCTTTTGCATGAAGAAATTGGAAATGTCGCAGGAATCGTGGTCGGCCACGACCGCCTTTGCCAAATCGACCACGTTCTTATCGCCGAGATGATTCGACAGGTTGGTGATCGCAGCGACAGCCTTCACGCGCGGGCTGTCGGCTGGCGGATCGGCGAACACCACGGCGCCGCCAATGCCGGCAACGGCGAAGATCACCATCAAACGCAGATTTGTTTTGTTCATGGCCACCTCGTTCAAGTGTGCTGATGCTGGCATTATGACGTGAATACCGGCGTCAGCCAACTTGTTAACGCGGGGCCGTTACAGCGCGGTTACAACACGAAATGAAATTGGGTTAGCTAGGCCCGCCGTGTTGATTTGACCAAAATGGCGGGCCTCGAAGACTCGACCCGCCCTACCAGCCAAATTACTTCATCGGCACGTTGTCGCCGGTCTTTTGGCCGCCGATGTTTTTGAAATAGCCCTTGGTGCTGTCCTTGTAGCCGCGTGGGATGCGTTGGGTTTCAACCGCTTCCGGCGCGTCCTGGCTCGCTTGCTTGATCTCGCCTTGGATGGAAACCGATGCCTTGCCGATTACCTTTTCGGCCTGGCCAGCGGTGCCGACGTGAACCTTGGCGCCCTTCTTGTCGAACGGGGCGTTTTCCTTGGCATCGACCGACTTGCTGTCGCCGGTCTTTTTCTCGGGCCGCCGACCTTTGCCGACGCCGCCTTTGCCCTTGCCCTCGCCTTCGCCATCTTTCTTGCGCGTCAGCGTCTCGGCGTCGCCTTCCTGGCCATCGCGGCCGTTCTGACACTTATCGCACGCCTTGCCCATGCCGTCGCGTAATTCCTGCATGCGCTGCAGTTCGTTTTGCAGGTCTTCCGCGTCCTGCTCCTGCTTCTCCTGTTTTTCCAATTGCTCGGCGGCTTCTTTCAGGGCTTGGGAGGCGCCTTCCTTGTCGCCGTTCTTCATGCACTGCTCGCACTTTTCCATTTTCTTGGCGAGTTGGTCCAGTTCCTGCTCTTGCTCCTTCTGTTCCTTTTCTTCCTTCTTGCGCTCCTCGTCGAGCTTCTTCTTTTCCCGCTCGAATTGTTCCTTGTCGAGCTTGCCTTCTTTCTGCTGCTGCTCGAGTTGCTTCTCTTTTTCCTGCCGCTTCTCTTCGTTTTCCTTGCGCTTGTCTTCGAGTTCCTTCTCGCGTTCGCGCTTCAGGCGTTCGAGATCATTCTTCAGGTCCTTCATCTCCTGTTCGAGATGGTCCTTTCCCTTCTTGTTCAATTCATCGTTCTTGACCTTCTTGCTCAGCCGGTCGGCCTCCTCCTTGGCTTTCTTGGTGTCGCCGTTTTCGAGCGCATCGCGCAGGTCTTTGCTCGGACCCTTGTCCTCGTCGGGCTTGGGCTTTTCTTTTTTGGAAAGCTGATCCAGCTTCTTCAGTTGGTCCTTGAAGCCCTCGGCCTTCTCGGTCGCTTCTTTTTCCTTTTTCTTGATCTGCTCTTCGAGCGAGGAAATCTCGGCGAGGCGGTCTTTCACCTCGTCCGTGGTGTTCATCGGCTTCTTGAGGATTTCCTGAAGCTTGGCCTCGATCTTCTCGATTTCGGGATTCTTGACCCGATTCGGCTGTTTGGGATCGGTCTTGGGCTTTTGCAAATACTCTTGTTTTTTCTGTTCGATTTCCTTGGCGGCTTCGGGTGTCAACGGGGTTGCGGGCGAGGAGTCGCCTTTGGCCTCATTGATGGCGGGTTGATAGAAGATGGCCAAAAGCGCTAGCGCCGCCACAGATGCGGGAACCAACGCCGACTTCCAACCGAACGTCACCGGAAAACGCGAACCAACATCGAGGCTTTCGATCTTGGTGTGGACATCGGTGAGGAGCGCCTGCCCGGCGGGGCTGTTTTGTTGCTCCGGCGAAAGGGTCAACGAGGTCGTGACCCGCTCGCGAAGCTGAAAGCGTTCGTCTAGCGAAAGGGCCGCATGCACCGGCGCTGGGACGCGCCGATAGGCCCAAATCAGGGCGGACAAACTAGATACGGCAAACACGGCCCCGCCCACGGCCCAATCCATCCAAGGTTTGGCCGACGCGCCAAGCAGGAGCGGTTTCGCCAGCAACCATGCGGCGATGGCCGCACAGGCCGAAATCCAGGCCACGATCAGCCCGTTGACGCAGCCTTGAACAAACAGCCGCCGGCGGACCTTTTGAACCTGCCGCTCGAGCATTACCGTCGATTTGCCGGACATGCCATATCTCCGCGGGACTTACTGTCGCGCGATCGCGACACAGGGCCACTACTATCCTAGACGTAAATGGTTGCCCGTGCGCAACGAAATTGTGCCTCCGCTTATCTTTGCGACAGAACGACCACGGTGCAAGTGCCTGTCAAATCGGGTTCGTAACCCTGCAATAGCCGAATTTGGACCCGTCAGCTGAGAATTCTTCGAATACCTATCTCGTGGCGACTCGTCCGGCTTCGCCTCACGCTCAAACACAAGCTGCGCAATCCCATGCGCCGTCGATGACAACCAATATCCAACGGAACGAGTCTGCGTGACGGGTCGCTTTTCTCGGGCAATCTCCTTGCGGGAATGATCACTAGATTGATGTTCGATGGATCGTTCGACTTTTTTCGATTGAAATCGAGTAGAGCCGGACGATTGGCCGTTTTTGCCGCGGAAAAACCGCGAATTGGAGAACTCGGCCGCAAATCGAATCAACGAATCGTTCCCAAGACAACTGGCGCGATGATGTTTTGGGGAACTCGAATCGCATGGGGCCCGTTGGGTTCCCTATCGCAAGGCGGCGAAACCCATCGCCCGACGCCTGTTGCTGCGGCATGGGATTACGGTTTCAGGCTCTTGTCGCTCGTTGACAGGCACTTCCGGCAAATCCCGCAGAGTCGATTTTTTTTGCCCACACGAGAAAATCGTGTTTGACGTTGCAAACGCTCAACTCATATACTCTTCCCCTAGTTGCCGTTCCCCCTCACGGTGGATCGGATTCCGATTGGCAACCTCACTCAAGAGGGTGAGCAGGTAGGTTCCTTTCAACTTGGAGGATTGCATGTTCAAGTCCGTGCGTTTCTTGGCGGTGGCGGCATTGGCGGTTGTTGGGATGTTCGTGGCTTCCGACAACGCGTCGGCCGGCATCCTGTTCAATCGCAACAAGTGCTGCAAGCCGACCACGTGCTGCGCGACGCCCACTCCGTGCTGCGCGACGCAGACTGCGTGCTGCCCGACGCCGCAAAAGCACTTGTTTACCCGTTCGACGAAGTCGTGCTGCCCGACGGCCTCGTGCTGCGGCGTGACCACGGCTGTCGCGATGGCTCCGATGGTTGCCCCGGCCACGGTGCTTCCGGCATCGGCGACCGCTCCCGTCGCGACCCCGGTTGTGGCCGGCGGCTGCTGCCCGACCGCGTCCCCGTGCTGCCCGACGGCTTCTCGTCACCACCTACTCGGCCGTCGCCATCAGACGTGCTGCGCGACGAGCGCCCCCACCACGGGTTGCTGCAACTGATCGCCTGGCGATCGGTTCGCACCGCGAACCTGAACGACAACCCGGCGGTCTCGCCGGGTTGCTTCGTTTCCAGACTACGATTCCTTGCCGACGTGAATCCAGTTGACGTCGCCTCGCGAATGCGGGGACACCTGATCTTGATGGGTGACGTGCACATACGCCTCGCGGGCAGCCGGTCCCAGCTGCGGCAACTCGGCAGGCGACAAATACAACTGCTCTCGATGGAAGACGATGTCGTCGGTGCCGGTGCCGACGATCACGCGTTCGTCGCTCAAGGTTTGCTCGGCCAGACGGCCAAAGCGTTCGCCGTATTCGCCGCTGGGGACCGACAGGATGCACATCTGCCCGTCGTGCCGCTTGCGTTCTCCCAGCAATTCCGGCATCGCCTCGTCGTAAGCCTGCATCACGTCTCGGTGCGCCGCCTGCTCCTGAAGCTCGCTTTCGAAGAACACCGCCGCGGCATTTCCGCCCTCGAGGCGCTCATCGAGATATTCCCGTCCCGCTTCCAGAATCAATTTGGTCATGGGTTTGGAATGATCGGTCTTGTCCAGACAATAGTTGAACAGCGACTTGAACTGTTTCGTGATCCGCGATTGCAGCCGCGTGTCCAGTTCGAGCAAATCCTGCGGTGAGAGGTTGCCGACCAGCCGTTCGGCGGCGTCGGTAATGCTGCTGCAACCGGCAGGCAAAACAACCTTGCACGGTCCGAGATACCCCTGCTTGTCCTGCGCGTTGTTGGTTTCGATCAATCGGGTGATGATGTCGTCAAGCCGCTTGCGGCTCAATTGCACGTCGCGCACGAATTCGGGCGCATAGTTGATCATGGCCCGATAAACGTTGGCCACGGCCCGAACCATCTGGTATTCGAGTTGCTTGCGGGCATAGACGCGAAGGTTGGCGATGACCTCGCGCACAATCCCCATCCGCCGCGAACTGCTCCTCATCGATTCCAGCGAACCGATCTGCGACAGGATTTTGAAGAAAAGGTCCGAGGATTCCTGACGGCGCTGAATCACCGTCGGCTCGACGGATTCCAACAGCGAGCGCATCCGCAAGGTCAACTGCCGGACCAATTCGTCGGCCGCGGCGAAGCGATAGGCCGGCACCTCGATGATCGACGATGCCGTTTCGACCAGTTTCTTTTCCCCGTCCGACCCGGCTGCTTTGCACGATTGCTCGAGGATCTGCCCCAGGCTGCCGATCATGGGCGCCTGGCCCTCCAATTCCGGCTTGCCGACGATCTGCAGAATCTTGTCCAACATGCTGCAAGCTTCGTTGGCATCGAGTCCCGCGCGGCGATTCCGTTCTTCCCATGGATCGAGCATCGAATCAAATACCTGGCCGGGTTCCTGGCGCAAATTCCCCTGGCACGCTTCGTGGAATTGGCCGAACAATTGCTCCGGATTGAGCTTCTGACTGCCCCATTGCTCGTCCAACCAGGTTCGGATCGGTTCGACCAGGTGCTCGGTCTCGCTCGAAGACCACACCTGCACCACGCGTTCGCCGAGCCGCAGGCTGAGCCGCTCGAGCATGGTGCGGCGCGGCCACGTGAGTCGAAATGTCCCGCAGGTCTGGAAAAACGAGGGCAACCCGGCGGGCTTGGTGAAGCCATTGCGGGCCTGTTCAGCAGTCCGGCCAAACGGCGTCAACAACTCGTGGTGCAGAAACCCCGCGCCCAAACCGAGGGCCGTTCGCGTCTCGGATGCGTCCGACGTCTTTGGCAACGGCAGGATCATGCAACGGGTGAAGGGCCGTTCGCGATCGACAATTGGGCCGATCTTGGTGTCGAATAGCGCTTCGTAAACCGTGTTCGGGGACGTGTAGTGATACAACTCGGTCAACGCCGCGTACGTATTCGCCATTGGCGCGTTCTTGGTCGTAGTCCGGTCCGCATTCGGGACGTAGAGCACGCCATTGATTTCCGGCTGTTTGAAGCCCAACAACTTCAATTGGAAGCGCAGGGCATATGCCAGGTCGAGAAACATGCCGCTGCCGGTGCCGCCGACCAGACTGCTCACGACATAAACGCGCGGCCAGGTGCTGCGCATGCCCAATTCCGTGAGCTTGTCCGCTTCGGCAAGGTTTCCTGGCGCCATGACCGACTCGAGTTCGGAGCGGATTTTCTGCGAAATCGCGCGGTAATGATCGCATAGAGCGAGCCGGCCAAACGAGCGCGTGCCGGCCGTGGACGGATGCCGCGGAATTCGAAAAAGCAATTGTGGATTGAGCCAGGTGGCGATGTTGGGCATGTCTTCGCGCGGCTTGCCGTAATGGCTCGACTTTCTCATCCGCGCCAGAAATACCTCGGTGGATTCCAATGGCGTGGATTGCGACCCAGCCGCCTGGATCGTATCGGGATCGGTGTCGATGAGCAGGAAGCGAAGGTTGGGCAGCGTTGTGCTGCCGAACCGGTCGCGCAAGGTTCGGCGCAACCGCTGGAGGACAATGGCCCCCATTTCTCCGAGGCCGATGACCAGCGCTGGGAACAGGCAGCCGGGGCCGGTCACTTCGTCGGCCGCCGGCTTGACGTTGGCAAGCATGGCGTTGACCGCCGACTGCCGCTGGCCAGTCAGCGACGGCAGTCTCACGCGGTCGGCGACTGCGGGCAGCGCGTTTGGGCTGTTTCGCGTGGTGAAGTGAGCCGCACCGCTGAGTTCGCCGCCTAAACGTCCCGGCGTTCCTTGACCAACCAGCGAGCCGACCGGGGTGGATCGGGCCATCGGCGGCAGATTGTCGGGAATTGGTGCCGAGACCACGACCGGGGCCGCCGGTTTGCCTGCCTCGCGCAGGAGTTGCACGAACTCGGCGCACGTCGGAAATCGCGCATCGGGTTTTTTGGAGAGCACGCGGGCGATGATGGGCTTGTCCGAATCCGGCAACGGCGAAAGGTCCGGCTCGGAATGAATGTGCTGCATCATCAATTGCCGCGCCGACGTGCCGTTGAACGGCCGCTGGGCCGTCAGCAGCTCCTGATACACGATGCCCAGGCTGTATTGGTCGCAAAAGCGCGTGACCTTGCATTCGAAGGTCTCGGGCGCGGCATAAACCGGCGTGACCCCGCCTGTCAGCGAGGCCTGCATGCCTTCCATGTCCTTGGCCAGACCAAAATCGGCGACCTTGATGTGGTTGAAAACCAGGAACAAGTTTTGCGGCTTGATATCCAAATGCTGTAGTTGAAACTTGCTGTTCATCAAATCGAGCGCTTCGGACGTTTCCTCCATGTAGTCGAGCAGCTCGTCGCGCGGAATTCCCGGCAATCCTTGCTGTTGGCACTCGCGGAAGCGGTCGAAGAGATTGCGGTCGGCCAACTCCATGACAATGATAAGTTGGCCTTCGACGATTTCGAAACGTTCGAGCGAGAGAATATAGGGGTGGCGAATTGATTTGACGCGGTGGAGGGACTTCAGCTCTTGCTCGGCAGGTTTGCCGTCTTCGGTGGCCTCGTCGAGGTCGCCGTAGACAAACTTGATGGCCTTGAGCATTCCGCCCGGCGCTTCGGCTTTCCAGACCTCGCCGAAGCCGCCGCGACCGAGGCGCTCGATCAACCGGTAGCCGGGAATGGGCTCAAAATCAGCAGCGATTCTCGTCGCCACGGGCGTTTTCTCGTTTCTCGCGGCACCGGAACGCAGGCAGCGTCCCCGTCCATCCTTAATCCGGGAATCCCTTCAATACTTAGCTTGCGGGCGAAGTGAATGCAAATCGGGGGCATGGCGGGGAAATCGGAGCGGCGTCGAGCTGGTCATACGGCTGAATTCCGCACACGGATTAGCTCACACCTCAATTCTCTCTCTGGCGACAGAAAAAGCGTGCTTCCGCCGACCTTTCTTGGGCTCTGAAAAGATGCGTTGACTGGCTCGACCTTGCCGGATTTAGCGCCTTCGTATTTCAGCGAAGTGAGGGAAACGTCATGCCAAGCCCCGTCGCTTGCCGAAAGAGATACCAAGGACTTGCTACCGTCATTAAGGAGACCAAGGATGGTTACGGCACGATTTGGTGCGCGGTTCTTGAGCGCGCTTCTGTTGATGGCTGGCGCCACCTCGGCTTGGGCTGCCGGCCCTTCGGTTGAAGACTTGTTGAAATACCGCCCCAAGCAAGAGGGCGTCGAAGTCAGCACGCCCGCTGAAAACCAAATCGCGAACTGCAAAGTCGAGGTCATCAAGGGCGAAAAGGGCAGCGGCTACCTGCTCCGCGACCCCGACGGACGTCCCGTGCGCCGCTTCTTCGACAGCGACGGCGATCGCTACATCGACGTGTGGTCGTACTTCCTCAACGGCGAGGAGGTCTACCGCGAAATCGACACGAACGCCAACCGTAAGGCCGACCAGTTCCGCTGGATGGGCTCCGCCGGTTCCAAGATCGGCATCGATCTCAACGAAGACGGCAAGATCGATCGCTGGGAAATGATTTCGCCGGAAGAAGTCAGCCAGGAAATCCTGGCGGCGATCATCAACCGCGACTTCGACCGCCTCAAAGCGCTGATGGTCAACGAGGCCGATCTGAAGACCCTGGAGCTTTCCACCAAGGAAGCGGCCCGGATCAAGGAGAAGCTCGCGGGCGCTCAAGAGAAATTCAACAACACCACGGCGGGTCTGATCAACCTCTCGAACAAGACCCAATGGATGCACGTGGAACTGCAAGCTCCGCAATGCATCCCCGCCGATGCCAGCGGCGGCGGCAAGGACATCTTCCGTTACAAAGGCGGCACCATTCTCTACCAGAACGCCGGCAAAGCCGATTTCGTCCAGACCGGCGAAATGGTTCTCGTCGCCCGCGCCTGGAAGCTCATCGACGCCCCGAGCCCGGGCCATGCGCCGATGGACGAGCCCGTCGCCCGCAACGGCAACGCCAACGACGGCCCGGCCCTGCAGATCTCCGAGGAAATCAAGCCGCTGTTGGCCAAGCTTCAGCAGATCGACGAGTCGATCAAGGGCCAAAGTCTCGGCGAC
>JBGQCZ010000021.1:0-17496 GCA_041495645.1 Gemmataceae bacterium
CAACCACCACTTGCGGCGACGAATCTGCTGCATTGAAAACATGTTTGTACCCTGCCGAAACCCCCGAGCACCTTCCTACTACGTTCGCCCTAGCGAACCACCCGCGCGGCATTCAATGCCGCACGTGGAAGTCGGCCGCGCACAGGCCCGCCGACAGAGGTACCCCTACATCACGAATTATCGTCAGGCTCCTTCCATCTCATCACACTTTTGGCCGGATTGCACGCGAATTCCTCCAGAGAAGCGATTGGCCCCACTCCCCCGGGGCCGCCTACTTCCCGTCCGCCTTCACGGCTTCCTTCTTTTCCGGCTCCGGCTTATCTTCTTTCTTCACCGGCGTCACCGTGCCATCGCCCTTCAACGGTTCGGCCTTCGCCGCGGCATTCGTCTTGCTCCTGTCTTTCTTCTCCGCCGGCTTGTCTTTCTTCTCTTTCACGGGCAGCCCATATTTCCTGGCTTCCTCGTCGCTCAATTTTTGCTTGGACGCCAGCATGTCCCCGATGTGGACTCGATAGAGCTTGTCGTTCTCTTCCAGGAACACATCGACGAGGTCGATGCGCACGATCTGAAACGTGTGATAGATCGCGCCGTGCTCATCTTCGACTTCCATCACCTTTTCCCCGACATGCAGCGGCGCGCGACGGCCCTTGAGCATGTAATACGTGTCGGAACGGAAGGTACCGTCGACGCGTTTCCGAATGACGTAAAAGTACTGATTGAATTCGTCGTAAAACGTCGCGAATATGCCATCCTCTTTGTGCGTGATCTCGTTCAGCCGAATCTCAGCCAGGAACGCGGCATTACGCTGATGCGACTCCGGCGTGGGTGGGGGCGGGGGCGTGTACGGCCCGAAGAAGATATTGTTGCCGGCGATCATGTCATACTGCTTAGGTTCGCGTGCGGAAACCTTGGGCAGGTCCTTGCCGCTTAGTTCCGGCAGCAGCGTGGTGCGCTTTTCCGCGCCATCGAGGATGAGCGCCTCGATCACCATCACAATGTCCAAGTCGCCGTCACGCTGGCCGCGTGTATTCGTCAATGGCCGGGTGAGCGTAAGCGACTTAATGCGATGGAGCAAGGGAGTGCGATAAAACCGGTCGAGGAAATCCACCAGGCTGCTCAATTCGCCGGAGGCCCGGACGTTGTAAGTGAGCTTGGTGTAAGGCGGGCGCTTGGCGGCGGCGAGGCTACTGATATTCTCGGGAGGCTTGGGATCGATGAACGGCGACTTGCCCGCGTAGAAATCGCTCTTGCGCAGCAGGTCTTCGAGCTTGGCGGTATACTCGCGTTTGGAAGAAAAAGATTCCACGTCCGGCGGCAGGCTCAACTTCTTGGCCTGCTCCAGCCGCGGGAGTCCTTTGTTGATCTCCATCAGGCTCATTTCCGCCTTGAAGTCCTCATCTTCGACGCTGTGCTGAGTTTTCTCCAAGGTGGTCATCGTGCGCGAGTAGTATTGGAAATACACCACCCCGCCGACGACCAAAGTCATCAGCGCGATCAGCACCAAAGCCATGGTTTTTTCGCGTTGTTTCATGGGACGATCCCTCCGTCCAGCTCAAAGTCCGGCATTCCGCCCGGCACAACGACGGGCCGGCCGCGTTGCCGCTTCGGAGGCACATCCGCCTTAAACGTCCGCGTGTACTTTTCCGGCGGCCGCCGCTGCAAGTCGATCCGCGTCGTGAATTCAGTCGGAAATGTTTGCGGATCTACCACGGTATTGTCCTTCGTTGTTTTCGGCCCGACGGTGTAGCCCGGGTCATGCACGAACGCATTAATGAAGCTGTCCACCGGCACCGGGTCTTTCTTGGTGACTCCCTTGATGGTCATGGCCCCGGCGTTCTTGTTCTTGCCGGTTCGATCCTCCTGGATGTTGGCCGCGAGCGAGGTAATGCGAATGTTCTTGGAATTCCTGTCCATCCGGGCGGTTGCGTCGTAAATCTCGTCGAGCCAATTGATGTCGTTCGCGGTCCACTCGTCGAGCGCTTTGATGCCTTTTGAATCGGACTCCCTCGTGCGAATCACTTGCTGGTTCTCATTCACGCGCTTTTGCACCGCGGCGATCGCTTTTTTCTTCGCGGAGATGCGGATCGTGGCGAAAGCGAACAGCCCGACCAGGAATAAGAGGGCGGCCACTGCCGTCAGGGCCAAAATGCGTTTGAACGAATCCGTGGGCGGCTTCGGCTGGCGCGGCTGAACGAAATTGACGGGCGATTCGCCGGCAGCCCTGATCGCGAACATACCCGCCGGGCCGGCCAATCCGCCGGGCGGGCCATCGGGAACCGGCACGCCGACTGCCGGCTCATAGGCGTGAACCGGAATCGCCAGCGAATCCTGCAAGCGCTCGCGGAGCCCGCCGGGCGTATCGGGCTCGGCAAGGTAAAGGGCCCGCACGGGGGAGTCCGGATGCTGGTTGGCGTGGACCGCCAGGTTGCGGCGAATCTCGCCCAGCAGTATCCCGTCGTTGGTAAGCGCGGGACCGGCCAGCGAACGAGCGATGGTCAGCTCGTTGTTGTGAACGACCAGGAACTCGCCCCACTTGTCGCCTCGGACCAGGACCGCGACGGCGGCATTGGTCGGACCAACCGGCGGAACTTGTCCGGTGGCAATGGCCCGCTTCAACCCGGCCAACACGGCAAACGGCCGCGGCGCGACGTTGACCAGTTTCAGTCCCGCCGCTTCCGCCAGTTTCTTGTAGGCGACGATCAAGTCTTTCTTAACCGCCATCACCTGCACTCGACGTTCGCCCGCCGCCGAATGGACCGGCACGTAGTCGAGCACCGAGTCGTCGCCGCTTTCGGTAAGTTCTTTCAACGCCTGGAAGCGAACGATGGCCGGCTCCTCGTGCAGCGGCACCGGCGGAATCTTGATCTCCTTGACGATCACGCGATCGCGGCCGAGGCAAACCAGCAGCGGAGCCGGGGCGATGCCCGCTTCCTTGAGCTTGGCGCGCAAGCGCTCGCCGACGGCGCTTGCATTGGCCTTGGAAATCGGCTGGTCTTCGTCCCAGACCAGCGACTTCTCCAGGCGCACCGTGTCGCCTTTCAAGCTCGCCGATAACAGTTGGATGCGGCTGGTGTCTCCGTCCAACGCCAAAAATCGCGGCATGGTTCTCGAATTCCTTTGGGGTATCGTTTCAGTAAGGCGGACACTCCTGTCCGCTACGGCGAGCGACAAAATCAAACCTACCCGTAGCCGCAGGCTTTAGCCTGCGCATTACGTTAAACGCAGGCTAAAGCCTGCGGCTACGGACAGGAGTGTCCGCGTTACGCATCATTGCTTGCTCAGATCATACCCGCGGCCCAAATCCGACAGGTCGCGCCACATGATGATCCGCGGTTTGCCGTCGTTGGTGTCCACCACAGCCTCGACGCGCGACATCGGGCCGCCTTCATCGAAGTAACCAAGGGATTGAATCCGATAAACTTGCGTTCGGGCCGTGACATAGCGCTCCAGCGCTCGCATTTTGTCGACCGGCAGTTTCGCATCGAACATCAGCCAAGCGGGAGTTTGATGGGCCAAGTCTTGTTGCCCGCCCGTCGCCGTGGACGGACGCGAATCGATGATCGACTGCACGTCGGCTTCGGTCAGGCCCGGCAAGCAGGCGAGCACGGTCTTGGGGGCAGTCAAGACGTTGACGCGTGCGGGCAATTCGGTGGCGTTTTGGGTGGTCGTTTTGTCCAACAGCGTCGGCAGAAGCTGCTGCAACTGGGTGGCATCATTCAAAGGACTATCCACTTTGAGCGTCCGCTGATTCATCCCGCTGCCGACCGTGAAGGTGACCGAGGCACCGATCAATTCGTACCGGGAAGCAATGGCTCGCGGCTGATTCGAGGTGGAATTCAACACCTTATTCACCTGGTCGGCGATCTGCTGACTGTTGGCCTTCTGTCCTTGGGCTGGTGCCGTTACAACAGTGATGATGATCGTCATACCGCCCCCGTTGGCACCCTGCATCGTGATCGTCGCGGGCGTGCCGCCGCCGCTTTGGGGTTGGGAACTGCTTCCGGAATTCGTTTGCGTGCGGTAAAGGATGATGAAATCTGCCAGCGCTTGTCCGACGGCCGTTACCAAAGCCTCGTAGCTCTTTTTCAGGTCGGAGTCATTGAGATAGACGCGCGCGTTGCCGTCGTTATCGATGTTGCGCTCGCGGGAATAAACCGTAAGATAGGGTGCCCAGCCCGGGTCCCAACCGCCGCCTTCGTCCTCGCCGGGATCCTGAATGCCGTTGCGGTTAAAGTCGGTCCCAAATAACAAGCGCGGAGTCACGCCGCGCACTAACAGAAGTTCCTCGATGCTATCCAGCGGTCCGTTTTTGCAACGATAAGGAGGCGTCAAAGCGGAGTAGTAGGAGTTGTTGGCGCCATTTGGGCGCAGTGAGTCCGTGGCGCTAATCCAATTGACGATGGAATCGGCGATGTCGTCGGTCATGTTCGGCAACTTCATGAGCGCGTCGTGCAGAACCTGACCGGTGCTGTCGAGTTGGAGCAGAGCATTAGGATTGATCTTTCCCGCTTCGTCGATTGCGCCGAAACGAAACGTCTGCCCGGTGCCCACATCATCCTTGTCGATGGGCGCGACGATGCTGAATCGGCCGGTCGATGAGCCGCCCGCCATGACGGTTTGGCCACTGAAGGCGGATTCATTGTCAAACGGATTGCTGGACAAAGCGCCGGTGAACGTCGTTTTATCGGACACCATGGCCGCGAAGTGGGCAATGCCGGAATCAGCGCATGCTCGGGCCTGCACGGATTTCAACGAACTCTGGGCCGCCGCATATTCTTGATACATCAATTCGCTGAATTGAAACGCCGCCAATGAAAGCATGACCACCACGACTAGCACCGCAATCAGCACGGCGCCGGTTCGGGAAGTCGCGCGATCGGAATGTCGAATTCTCATGGTTTCACCAATCGATTCGCGGCATCATGGCGTGGTTGTTGATGACGATGAATCCGTGCTCGCCGCTCCCGGCGCAGCCGGGAAGGCAATTGCATGCTTGAACGTCTTCACATCGTCCGATCCGGGCAGGGCGATTCCCAGGGTAACCTCGATCGCTCGCGGCGGTCCTTGCGGAGTCTTGCCGTCCGGTCCGGGCGTTGAACCGTCCCAACTATCCTGCCAACTGCTCCCGTTGAAATAACGTACCTCGAAGCTTTTCACTTCGCCCGCGAGGACCTTCGTGAATTCATCGACATCGGTCGGCAGGTCGTCAACTTGATCCGACGTGACCATCAGGATTTCCTGACGCGCCAATCCGTTCGCGGTCGCAAAGTAACAAATGCGCCGAATGTCCGCGGCGTATGGGTTTTGATTTCCGCTCCCGTCGTCGGGTGGAGTGACGACCGATCGCGTCAGGCGAGTCAGATAGATCGCCACCCGATCCTGATCGCCTTTGACACCAATTTGGAAAACGATTTGACCGGCCATCGAACTGGTCGTGGATGATGTCGCTCCCGTGCCCGAGGCGGCCGAAGTCGTCGATGGGGTCGGCTGCGTCGGCGCGAGACTCGATGACAGATCATTGCTGATTCGGGCAAACAACGCCCGCGATAGTGAACTCTGCTCAACGACCTCGCGACCTGCCTGCATCTGTTGAAGGTAGGTGTTCATCGTCAGAAACAACCCGATCATAAATCCGACGGCAATGAACGAAGCCAGCACCACTTCCATCAGCGTGAATCCCGATCGCTCGATCCGAAGCCGCAATCTCATGTCATGGCCCTCCGCTGCTGGGCGTCGTCGAACTTGACGAGCTGAAGGAGCTTGAAGTTGCCGGCGCCTGGATCGCCCCGCGTGCGGCCGGGTCGATGACCCATTGATCCAAGGACCAGGTTCCTTCCTGACCGGCCATCGTCGCCGCGTGGTTCACCTTGATTGTCACATGCCACAGATTGGGAGTGCTGTCCGCTTGGCAGTCGATCGACCAGGTCCAATCGGCATCATCATCGAATGCCGTGTCTCCCTGGCCCGACAGGGGCACTTCACCGCAAATCACGCGGTTCATTTGGCTCTGCAGCAACTGCGACGCACGGTTCAGGTTCTGCACTTCCAGGGCGTGAAACGTGCACAGGTTGAGCAGTTGGCTGATTGCGGTCAGGAACGCCAGCAAGATCGCAAACGAAACCAGCACTTCCAACAAAGTGAGGCCGGATCGGCGGCGGGCCAAGTGGGCAATTCTCATCAGTTGCCTCCCGGGTTGATGTTGCGCACGGTGACCGAGCCAGTCAACGAGCGAACCGTAATCTCAATCGGCCGGCAATCCTCGAACTCAAGGCGAAACGAACAATCGTTATCGCACGAGCCGTCCGCTTGATACGACAGCAAGTGCACCCAGCCGCCGGAATCGCCGCCCCGGCCTTGCCCTTCGCCGGGTTGGAACGGAATGTTCTCGGGAAGTTTGTCTTCAATAATCAACGGCGCGACCGCCTCTTCGCCCGGCGGCTGACCTTCGCCCCAATATTCGGGTGAATCCGGGGCGAGGCGGTAATCGCTTTGGCCCGGCATGACAGCGAAGCGATACGCCCGATTCTCCTGGATGGCCCGCGACCGTGCCTCCGCGAACCGCGCACGCAAGTGATCCGCCGCCGCTTGCAATTTCGCGTCCGACAGCATGCTTAGTAACGACGGCGTGGCGGCGACCGAGATCAATAAGATCAAAGCCAGAACCAGCAGCATTTCCAGGAGTGTAAACCCCTGGCGTCGCGGCGCTCGGGTCACGTGTCGATCTCCCTGTCCCGTCAGCGTTTAAGGACGTCGATCATCGAGTTGTCTTCCGGATTCGTGGTAAATATGTGGACCTGCTGCTGCCCGTTGAAATTGATCATTTCGAACTGGTAGCGGTTGTTCCACGGGTCGATCAAATTCGATTCGCTGCCGCCATCGTGGTACTGCAAAACGAGTTCGAGGTTCTGCGGAGGCTGTCCGCCGTTTCGCAGCATGTATGTTTTTGTGGCCGTGGTCAACGCTTGAATATCCAGCATGGCGCGGTCCTTGTTCGCGTCCTTCAGATACTGAAACACGGCGATGCTGGCCGTGCCGGCGAGGATCACCAGAATGGCGACCACGACGAGCACTTCCATGAGGGTAAAGCCGAGCCGGTGCTCTTGGCGACGATCGTTTCTTCGCAGAATCATGGTACGGACCTCCAGGAAACAAAGTTTAGACCTTACCTGTCAGTATGCGGCGGCCCCATGAGAGGGCCATGAGTATTTTAACAATTCGCGGGCATCAGCGTACGGCGCTGCCCATCTTGAAGATCGGCAGCATGAGGGAGGCAACGACGAGGCCGATAATGACGGCCATGACGAGCAGCATGGCGGGTTCCAACAGGCGGACAAATAGGTCCAGCTGCCGGGCGGTGCGTTTCTCCAAACTCTCGGCAATTTGCACCAAAACGTTCTCGAGATTGTTGGACTCTTCGGCCACGGCGATCATTTCGACCACGTCGCGGGGGAAGTACGGGCAGGCCCCAAGCGGAGCGGCAAGTTTCTGGCCGGCGGTCACGTTTTTTCCCGAATTCTCGATGGCTTCGGCCAGCACGCGGTTGCCGGTCGAATCCTTGGCGATGTCGAGCGACCGCAGGATCGGAATGCCGTTGTGAAGCAGCGTGCCGAGAATACGCGTGAAGCGCGACAGGCCGAGGCTGAGAAACACGGACCCGGCCACCGGAACCCTCAAGCGGAAACGATCGGTAAGGTAGCGTCCTCGGGCGGTACGCGACCAATAAATATATCCTCCCACCGCCGCTACCACGACGGCCAGCAGCCACCACCAATTCGCTTGCAGCATCGTGCTCATGCTCATCAGAATCTTGGTCAAAGTGGGCAATTCGCCCTTGTCTTCGAGCTTGGCGAAAATCGGCTTGAACTTCGGAATGAAGAAGATGAACAGGCCCAACAGCACCACCGCTCCGGCGCCCGCCAGGAAGATTGGATAAGCCAACGCGCCCAGGACTTTGCCCTTCAAGTCTTCCTGATGCTCGGTGAAGTCGGCGATGCGTTTGAGCACGTCTTCGAGAAACCCGCCTTCCTGGCCGGCACGGACCATGCTCACGGCCAATTCGTCGAATATGTGCGGGTGCATCGCCATGGCTTCGGACAGTCCGGTGCCGTCGGCCACTTTGGCTCGAACGTCGCGAATGGCGGCTTTGAGCGCCGGCTTGTTGCCCATGCGTTCGAGAATGTCGAGGCTGCGCAGGAGCGGTACGCCCGAGCGCAAGAGATCGGCGAGTTGGGAATAAAACGTCGCCTTGTGCCGCCCGCCGACGCCCGAGAACCCGAAACGCCTGAAACTAACGGCCGCTTGCACTTCCTGAATGCGCACGGGAAACAGACCGCGCGAGTCGAGCTGCCCCATGGCGTCGCGCTCGCTGCTCGCCGACACGGTTCCCGTGCTGCGCAGCCCGGCTGAAGTCATCGCTTCGAACGTAAATTCTGCCATGTCAATCAACCGTTAACGGAATGAATTCCGTTCTACTTTTCTAACGGAATGAATTCCGTTCTACTTTGCACCGCCGCGCCAATCGTAGAACGGAATTTATTCCGTTCTACTGTGCACCTATTGACTAGTTGCTCGCGCAAGTCGAACACCGCCGCGCTACATAATGATGTCGCCGGCGGTCACGCGAGCAACTTCGTCGAGCGTCGTAATCGCTTTTTGCACTTTGCGCCAACCGTCGTTGCGCAGCGTAATCATACCCGTCTTCAGGGCTTCGCGACGGATCACATTGGCGTTAATCCGTTGGGTTACCAGTTCGCGGATCTGGTCGCCCGTCACCATCAGTTCGTGGATGCCGGTTCGCCCGCGAAACCCGGTTTGCCGGCACGACCGGCATCCCGTGCCGTGGTTCAGCGTCACGTGTCCGGCCGAACGATCTTCAACAGGGAAATCGCTCGGCAGGTCGCCCAGCGGAAGATCGAAGGATGTTTTGCAATCGGGACAAATGGTGCGGACCAGCCGTTGGGCCATGACGCCTTCGACGGTGCTGCCGACCAGGAAGGGCTCGATGCCCATATCGATCAAGCGGGTAAAAGCGCTGGGGGCATCATTCGTATGGAGCGTGCTGAACACCAAGTGGCCGGTCAGCGAGGCCTGAATGCCGCTCTCGGCCGTTTCCAGGTCGCGCATTTCACCGATCAGGATCACATCGGGATCGTGACGCAAGATGCTGCGTAGCGCTGCGGCGAAGGTCAGGCCGATCTTGGGGTGAACCTGAATCTGGCTGATTCCCACCTGTTGATATTCGACCGGGTCCTCGACTGTGATGATCTTCAGCGTCTCTTCCTTGATTTCGTTCAGGGCGCTATAGAGCGTCGTCGATTTGCCCGACCCGGTCGGACCGGTCACCAGAACGATCCCGTGCGGCAAGTCGATCAGCTTTTTGAAGAAGCCGTAGATGTCCGGGAACATGCCGACATTGGCGAGGTTGAAAACCATGCGGCCCTTGTCGAGCAAGCGCATGACGATGCCTTCGCCATAGATCATGGGAATGATTGAGACGCGAACGTCGATTTCGCGTCCCTGGACGCGCATTTTGATGCGCCCATCCTGGGGCAAGCGCTTTTCGGCGATGTTCAGCCGGGCCATGATCTTGATGCGGCTGATGATGGCGGCCTGAAACCGGTTGATCTCCGGCGGCAACATTTGGAGTTGCAACAGACCGTCGATGCGGTAGCGGATGCGCAGTGACTTTTCCTCGGGCTCGACGTGAATATCGCTGGCTCGCTCGTTGGCCGCTTCGATGAGAATTTGGTTAACGAGGCGTACGACCGAGGCCTCCTGCGCCTCTTTCGCCATTTCGCTGTCGTCGGCCTCGATTCCCTCCAGCAGTTCGATTTGTTCTTCGCCGCGTTCCATCACCAGGGCCGTCACCGTATCGCCGCCGACGCCGAAATGTGTTTTGATCAGCCGGGTGATTTCGCGCGGGCTGGCCAGCACCGGGTGGATGTGCAACCCGGTGATCGTCTGCAATTCGTCGAGCGAGCTAATGTCGAACGGGTTGCCGGTGGCCACGACGAGAGTGCCGTTTTCTCGGGACAGCGGCATCAGGTTGCGGCGGTGGACGATCTTTTGCGGCATGCTGGCCAGCACGTCCGTGGAGATTTCCACCTTGGACAGATCGACCAGTTCGAGGCCGAACTCCTCCGCGAGCGTGGCAAGCACCGCTTCCTCTTTGGCGAAGCCGCGGTCGATCAGGATTTCGTGTACGTGCCGGTCCGGCATGGCCGCAACGGCTTCCGCCAGGCGCGGCAAATCGGATTCGGCAAGCAGGCCTTTTTGGACCAGGCGTTGGGCCAATTGCATGCGCGGCCTCAAATATAGAAAGGTCACACCGGCGGGGAGGGCACTCTAATAAACCCGAGTGTAGGGTTATGGTAACGGGAATGCCTGAGCGGGCCAAGGCCACGCTGGAAGCGAAAACTGCGGTTGGTTCGACACGTCGATTTGGCTATCATGTTCGCAGCTGTGTGATGAGGTCGAAGCATGGTGCATTTTTATCTCGATGCCGAACCGGTGAGCGTCCCATTCTGGGTCACGGACCTGGCGACGTTTCGCCGTTGGGCTGACTCGGATGAGTTTCCGGACGACGGACGGATTGATTTCTTTTTGGGACAGGTTTGGATAACAGATATGGGCAAGGAACAACTGTTCTCCCACGTTCTGGTCAAGACGGAGTCGAGTTTCGTATTGACCGGCTTGTCCAAGGTCGACAATCTAGGTCTCTATTTCGGCGACGGGGCTTACCTCACCAATGAACGGGCCGAACTTTCGGTAAAGCCGGACGGCTGTTTTGTTTCCACGAAGTCATTTGAACGCGGACGAGTTCAGCTCGTGCCGGGGCGGGCGGGCGGCTATGTGGAATTGATCGGCGTGCCCGACATGTTGCTGGAAGTTGTAAGCGATAGTTCCGTCGACAAGGATAACGTCTACCTTCGCGACAAGTACGCGAAGGCTGGAATTCGCGAGTATTGGATAATCGATGTGCGCGGCAAGAGACTACGGCTCGAGATACTAAGCCTTACCGATCACGAGTATGTTGCGGTTCGGCCGCGTGACAAATGGATCAAGTCAATAGTGTTTGGCAAGTCATTTCGGCTTGAGCGTACGGAAACTCCAGCCGGTGTTCCTTCCGTCACCCTTCTGGTGAAGTAGCCCGCCTCTCAATTTCTTGAATGGCCCATTCCGCGGCTTCACGTATCATCGGTTCGGAATCATTGAGCGCGGCGCGCAGCACCGGTAACGCATGCTCGTCACCCGTGTTGCCCAGTACCAATGCCGCGTTTCGCAACAGACCGCGCCGCTTCGTTCGCATCAACGCCGTGCCGCGGTAACGATTCCGAAACTCCTGGTCGTCCATTCCGAGCAGTTCAACCGCATCGACCGATTCCGGCTGCGTTTCGTCGTGCCGGTTCCACGGGCAGACTTCCTGGCACACGTCGCAACCGAACAACCAATCACCAACGCCAGAACGCAATTCCGCCGGCACCGGATTGCGAAGTTCGATGGTCAGGTAACTGATGCATCGCCGGGCATCGAGCACGCCTGGCTCCGGAAAGGCCTGCGTCGGGCAGGCATCGAGGCAGGCGGTGCAAGTTCCGCAATGATCGGACTCGTGGGGTGGATCGGGCTTGAGGTCCAGGTCGGTGAGAATCGCCCCGAGGAAGAAATAGCTGCCGCGATGCTTGTTAATGAGCATCGTATTCTTGCCGATCCAGCCGAGTCCGGCGCGGCGGGCAAAATCGCGTTCTAGCAACGGGGCGGTATCCGCAACGGCCCGCGCCCGGCACCCCGGCAACTCGGTTTGCAGCCATGTCACGACCTTGCCCATTCGCTCCCAAATAACATCGTGATAATCTGGACCAGCCGCGTAACGGGCCAATTTTCCGGTCGTAGGAGCGATCGATGCGGTTGTCACCGGGTTGGGTAGTGGTTCCGCGTAATCCATCGCCACCATAATAATGCTGCGGACCGTATCGAGAATCGAGTCGGGATGCTTGCGGGCATCGGCTTGGCGCTGCATGTAGGCCATTTCACCGGAATAACCGCGCGCCAGCCATTCCCGAAGCCGATGAAATCCATCCGCCTCCACGGCGCGAGCGATGCCCACGAGCGAAAAACCCGCAGTTTGGGCAAAATCGTGAATTGACTCTTCCAGTGGGGCCATTCCCTCATTATCATGATGGCGAAATCTCTTGTAAGTGCCGAATAACGCTTTGTCGAGTCGAGTCCAACGTAGGGAGTATTCCGCCTCCGTGTTGGCGGCGGTTTTCCAGGTGCTCGTAACAGTGAATTTAGGGGGATCGAATGCGGAAGCTGCTGACGGTTGCGGTCGTTGCCATGGCCGCCATTGGCGTGGTTTCGTTGGTCCGCGCGGCCGACACGAAGGAAATCAAGGATGTCATGAAGGAGGCCCACGGCGGCGACGACAGCCTGCGGGCCAAGGTGATCGCTGGCAAAGCGGACAAAGAAGCCAAGGAAATGCTGCTCGCACTCTATAAGGATCTCGCGGCCAACAAACCGCCGCAGGGCGACGCGAAGGTTTGGGCGACCAAGACCAAGGCGATCGTAACGGCAGCCGAGGATGTCGTGAACGGGAAAGCAGGCGCGGAAAAGAAATTGGGGACGGCCACGGCCTGCATGGGCTGCCACAGTGTTTTTAAGCCAAAGAAGTGACTAGTGCTTTGTCAACATTCAAATGACGGGTTGGTAGTGTCCCGCTTTAGCGGGATTTGCGGCCTGAAGACCCGCTAAAGCGGGTGATTACGAACCCGAAAATTAGGCGGTGACAAGGCACTAGATTTGATTACGGTGTCGATCGACGAGCCGGCCCTCGGGTCGGCTCGTCTCACATTCGGGAGTTGAAGATGGTGGACGGAAACAGTGTCGTCACCGTCCTGACACACCTCGGTGTGACCCATGTCGTTTGGATTCCCGACAGCGAAATCGGCACTTGGGATTCCGCTCTTTCTTCGTCCAAGCAAATTCAGTTGATCCGCCCGACGCGGGAGGGCGAAGCTATCGCCATCGCTGCCGGTCTGCACTTGGGCGGGGCCAAGCCGTTGATCATCATTCAATGCACGGGCCTGTTCGAAGCCGGCGATTCGCTGCGGAACTTCGTTCACGATCTGAAATTGCCACTCGCAATGGTCGTTGGCGTGCGCAGCTACAACGCCCACCAAGCGGGCCGCTCATTCGACTCGTGCCCGGTCTTTACCGAGCCGATCTTGCAGACTTGGCGCATCCCATATCAACTCCTGGGACGCGATTTCTCGGCTGCGCATTTGGAAGGCGCGCTCAGGCAGATATTCGATTTAGGCAAGGCCGGGGCTGTACTTTTGGCGGAGTGACGCGAATGTCAATGTCGCAGCAACAAGCGCTGGAAGTAATCGCCGCGAAACGCGGAACGCGTGTGGTCATGCCCACGATGGGCGCGATCGCGCAATGGCCGGCGCTTTCCGATTCGCCTCTCGATTTCGCTTACATGCCGTCGAGCATGGGGCAGGGGCCGGCGCTCGGGCTCGGCCTCGCGCTCGCCCAGTCCAAGCATGGCGTGATCGTCTTGTGCGGCGACGGAAGTTTGCTCATGAATCTCGGCTGCCTGGTCACCATCGCCCAGCACCCCGCCAATCTCTGGCTCGTCCTGCTCGACAACGGCTTATACGAAATCACCGGTGGACAGCTTGTGGCCGGCTCGGGACGAACCGACTACGCCGGCTTGGCGCGCTCGGCCGGAATCGGCCGCGTATATTCTTTTGACTCGGCAGATGTTTTTCAGACGAGCGCTACCGACGTGTTTGCGGGCAGCGGCCCGGTCTTTGTTTGGCTCAAACTGGAAGGCCGCTCGGGCCAAAAAACTCCATCCCCGCCGCGACCAATGGCCGAGCAAATCCAGCGACTGGGCTTGGCATTCCGCGACACAAAATAGCAGTCCGGCTCGTCGCAACTACAATGCGATCATGGAACGCCTCAACAAATTGCTGGCCCATGCCGGGGTCGGCTCGCGCCGCCATTGCGACGACCTGATCTCGGCCGGCCGCGTCTCGGTCAATGGCGAACGCATCCGCGAGCTGGGAATTCGCGTCGATCCGGCCGCTCACCAAATCTGCGTCGATGACGTGCCGGTGAAAATCGAAAGGCTCGTGTACTGGCTCGTGAACAAACCGCAGGGTTATCTGTGTACGAATCACGACCCGTCGGGCCGGGCGCTCGTCATCGATCTAATTCCGCACGTCGAACAGCGAGTCTACACTGTCGGCCGGCTGGACGAAAACAGCGAAGGGCTGCTTCTGCTCACCAACGACGGCGACCTCGCCTTTCGCCTGATGCACCCGCGTTACGGCGTGGACAAGTCTTACCTCGTTCAAGTCGCGGGTAGCCCCAAGAAGGAAGAGTTGCAACAATTACTTCGCGGCGTTTATCTCGCCGAGGGCAAAGTGCGGGCGCGATTCGTGAAGCGCCTCAAGTCCCAGGGCGACAGCACTTGGCTGCGCATCGTGCTGAGCGAGGGCAAGAACCGCGAAATCCGCCGCATGCTGGCCAAACTGGGCCACAAAGTCGTCCGCTTGAAACGCATCGCCATCGGCCCCATCGATCTAGACCGGCTGCCGAAAGGCAAATCGCGCAAGCTGAAACCCGAAGAACTGCAAGCGCTAATTCGAGCTAGTGAGCCAACAAAACCAGGAATAGAACGCCGATGAAGCGGACTTGCGCGGATCAATCAATTCGGTTTTTCTGATCCGCGCAAATCCGCGCTATCAGCGTCATCCGCGTTCTATTCTTCGCTTATTTTCGCCGCCATACCGTGCGCTCGGCGATTCCCAATCGTTGCATCGCCGGGCGAATTTCTTCGATGAATCGCGCCGCGTCTTGTGGATAGCCCGCCGTCGGCTTCAGGCCAGGCACTTGCTCCAACCAGTAGCGATTGAATTGCCGCATCATGACTTCGCGAACGTATTTGCTGACCATTGACGCCAGCGCCACGCAAAAATGCCGCGAATCCGCCTCAACCTCGAACGACCAATGCACCTCGCGCCTCCCGCTCGATCGATAGCTGCATTTGGGCTCGGTTTCTTCGATCACGTCGATCCAGCCGTCCGGGCAAGCGGACTGCAGCAGAGCGGAATAGTAAATCCGTCCGCCCTGTCGATCGATGGCAAACCAGATGGGGTCGGCGTTACCGGCGGATTCGTGGGCGGTGCGAATCAACAGACGCAGACCATGCGCGAGCACCTCGCCCTTGTTGTCAGTGCGGTCGAGTCGGTCATTGAACATCGACGCCGGCGTGATGTGCGAGCAAACCCAGGCAGCGGACACGCCGGCGCTTTCGCGGGCGGAATGGAAGCGATCCGACGATTCAGTCAGAACTTGCGCATCGGCGGCAACCGGCAGCGGGTCATGAGCGCTGAAGCCGAGTTCGTCGCGCACTTCCGGCAGCGAACCGCTTGCGATTTGTTCCAACAGCCCGCCGAGAGTCCCCGGCCATTTGTCCGGCCGCGAACAGAGCGTTGCCAGCACGCCCGTTTCCAGTGCTTGGAACTTGTGCCCCGGCCCGTGAATCTTCTTCGAGTCGTCGATAGCGATCCGCGGATCGGGGCCGTTGCCCGACTTGCGCACGGCCGCGTTCAGCAGTTCCCACAGATCGCACGGCTCGCACGGCACGTGGAAGCCAACTGCCGTCTGCACCAACGGTCCGAGATTCGGTCCATAACCGGCTTCGTCGATGCCAATGAGCCAAGGCATTAGTTCGTCCGCGAACAGAAGTCAGAAGTCAGAAGTCAGAAGTCAATGGTATGTTGTTCGCGCACGGTCGCCACGGATACAAATGACTTCTGACCTCTGACTTTCTGACCTCTGACTTCTGGGTTTTCCATGCTTACCGACAACATCTTTCTCAAGGTCATCGACAAGAAAATCCCTGCGAAGATCGCCTACGAGGACGATCAATGCCTCGCGTTCCATGACATAAATCCGCAGGCGCCTGTGCATGTGCTGATTATTCCCAAGAAGGTGATCCCCACGCTCGCCGATGCCGGCGATGCCGACGCGGCTCTCTTGGGTCATCTTCAATTGGTGGCGAAGAAACTGGCCGAACAGCTGGGCTTGAAAGACGGCTACCGCTTGGTGCTAAATTGCAAAGACCAAGGCGGCCAAACCGTGCCGCACCTTCACCTGCATCTGCTCGGCGGACGCCACATGACTTGGCCGCCAGGTTAAGCGATTTCTCTTCGAGCCCGTTGTCAAATCCGAATTCGAAATGAGCCGGTTTCGTGGAATTGAAGTCCGCCGCGGATTGGTATCGCATCGGGCGTCCGCGACAAACGCAACGTGCCGGAATCCCTCAATTGCGAATACTGCCCGGTTGCGCTTACGACTTTGTACTGGAACCATTCGGGCAAGGTCGATAAGCGCGGTTGCACGGGACCGAGTAATTCGACCTTTACACTGCCGTGCGCATTGCTGAAGGTAATTTGACCGGCAGCGCGTCCGTTGGTTTTGAATCCTACTCCGTAGACATCGGCTTGTACCGCGACTTTTCCCATGCCTCGAACTTCGGCCATCCCGGTGAAATGAAACCCCGAAGGTGTGTCAGCGTATTTTAGCGTGCAAACATACGAACCGCTGCCGCCGCCCGCCAACGCATGAGTCAAGATGGGTGGTGGCTTGGTAGTTGTCGGGGCAGGCACCGCAGGAATTGCGGGTGCGCCAAGTTGGGTAAAGATGGTACTTGGCGGCGAGGGGGCGATCACGGTAATTGGCGGCGCGGGCGCGGCAAGGGGAATTGTGCCCGGCAATGCCCGGCATTCCATAAGTTCCAGGTTTAGCCGAGTTTTCCTGGATTGCATTCCCGATACCTCCGCCGAGCGACGGTAAAGTGCGATTGCAGCAAAACGATTGGTCAGCCGATTTTCTAAAGTTGATGAACGTCAGTGCGAGTGGCGGGGACATAAGTCCCGTTCGGGGAAAAGGCAACGGCGGATTTTTACGCGTCTACCTCAACGCTAGCGAGTTTCCGTCGGAGCCCGACGCGTAAGCGAGGGGAATTATCATAACCCTCGCTTACGCGTCGGGCTCTGCAACACCTGCTCGGCCGCTCCACCTGCCTGAAATGCGCTCTAAGTAGCGGAATTCGCCAGAATTCCGGTCAAACCGGAACTCTGGCGAGTTCCGCTACAAATCTCCAGCTACAAATCTCCGGCTACGGTTTCAGGTGCGGGCGAAGCAGAAGCGGGCCGTGATCTTTGATGAGTTCGTCAAAGATCTGGCGGTCAGTCTGTCCTTTGTCGATCAATTTCGCCAATTGGTTGCGCATATGATTCGGCATGCCGCAGCCGTTAGGGTTACAACTCGCCAAGGTGTAGAAGTGCCCGGTGCAGACGTCTTTGCTTACGCCGCACGTGCAATAGATGCTGGCCAGGAACCACTCGACTCGCTCGTCCTTGGACCGGGGCCGGCCGATGTCCGGTGGGTAGGTATTGGCGTCGATCGAATCGGGTAGTGGAG
>JBGQCZ010000022.1:0-17340 GCA_041495645.1 Gemmataceae bacterium
CCGAGTCGGGTTGGCGTCTCACTACCGACATCAAGGCCAGCCCGATACGCACCGAAATGGAATCGTTGGAAGTGGAGATTCCGTCGGTGCTGCAAGCCGGCATCCAGGCTTCGCCGCCCGAATTGGTCGAGAAAATTGAACGAGTCGATCCCGCGAACAATCGCTTCGTGATTCGCTTTGCCCATGCCCGCCGCGTCGACACTGTGATTCGACTCGACAGTGTATTCCCAATCGCGCCCAAAGCGCCCGGCGGATTGGAATCGGGCGGACGTGAATCGGCGAGCTTGTCTTTGCCGCGAGTACTCAACACGTTCGATCGCGACGGGCGGGTCACGGTGGCGGTACAGGACGGTTTGGAGGTGCGCGGCGTCGTGCATGAATGGGACCGCGGCCGGCTGGCCGACTGGGCGCGCTCGCTGGAAGAGCAGTCGGGCAAACCGCCGACTCTATCCCTGACAATGAATCGCACGCCCGCGCGCGTGGAACTATCATGGCTTCCGCTCAGCGCTCTGATCCCGGTGCGCTCGACGGTCGATCTCACGTTGGACGATCGCCAGGCCACCGTCCTCCATCGAATTACGCTGCCGAAATCGCCGAACCCGCGGCAACTGACCTGGCAGACATCCGTCGGGCAACCGTTGGCGCAGGTGCGCGTGGTGGAAGGCGGATCGCTGGCGGCGCGAGGTGGTCACGAGTGGCTGCTCACCGTGCCGGCGTCGCCGGATCAGGAAACCGTCGCGGTCTTGGCCTATTCGTGGCCAATGCCCGAAGGCAAACCGAGCGTCGGCCGACAATTCGAGACGGGGCTGCTGTGGCCGATGACTGTGGCCGGCTGCGAAACCCGGCTCCGGGTTTGGATGCGCGGCTTGAGCGGACTTCGACCGGCGGTTGCGGACGGCGCTTGGGAGGAATTGCCGCCGGAATTGGCAACCGACCACGATACGCTGCCGGCGCTGGTGCTGCACGGCAGCGGCTCGCCCGTGCCGCTGGCGATGCGCTGGGAACAAGCAGCGGGTTTGGCGCCGGCGGGCCTCATCGCCGAGCGGGCGTTGATTCAGGTTCGGGCGGAGGGAAGCCAGCATCATTACGTGGCGAGATTCCGCTTGCTGCCGATGGCCGCCACGTTTGTGGACGTGGAACTTCCAAGCTCGGTGGGCGCGCTGAACGATTTGGTCATCATGTTGGCCGACAAACGGGTCCAGCAATTGGCGATTGTGGATGAAAGCGGATCGCCGGTCCCGAGTTTGAGCGGAAGAATCGTGCGCGTGCCGCTGCCGGCCAAGCGGTCGGCGTTGGAATTGCGGGTCGAGTATTTCATGTCTTCGTGGCGGCCCGGCGGTGGTCTGGCGTCGCAATGGCGGATAGGGTTCGTGCCGCCGAAGTTGCGCGGCTCCGTCTTTGTCGGCGCCGTTCGCTGGCATGTCGCTTTGCCCGGCAGCGACTTTGTCTTGCCCGGCGACGACCGGACCGTTCTCGACCAGCGCTGGGGGCTGCGGCGATTCCTTCCCGCGCCCGTGCCCTCGCGGAACGCGGAAGAACTCGAGCGCTGGTTTCGAGCCGGCCTGGACGAGGCTTCGTCCGAAGGGTTTCCAGAGTATTCCCTGGCGGGTACCGAAGCGGTCGTCCGTCAGTCCGCACTCGAACCGATCCAATTGATTCCGGTCCCGCGCATGCCCTGGTTGCTCGTTTGTTCGCTGCTGGTGCTCGGGGTAGGGGGGCTCTTGGCTCTTTTGCGTCGCTCGCGCTTCCTTTTCTGGTTGATCGCCATGGCGGTGCTGCTGGTATGTACGGCGGCGTCCATTCTCTGGCCGCAAACGTCGATGGCGGCGCTGGCCGGCACTCCTCCGGGTTGGCTGGTGCTGTGCCTGCTCTTGTTGTTTCTCGGTTGGCAATCGCGCCGCTATCGTCGCCGCGTTGTGTTCATGCCGGGATTCAGCCGCAGCAAACCGGTGCTTATTCCGAGCCGCCCGGCCAGCGCCGGCAGCAGCGCGCGTCGCCGCGAACCTTCGACCGTGGACGCTCCGCCCTCGGGCTGAACATTCCGAGACATACACCGATGATCGGCTCGTGCGATGGGGTGCTAGGATCGCCAAAAACTCGGCGCGAGGCGCGTATGAGTTCCGGGCGGCTCCTTGTCGTTCTGTCGGCGTTGGTCCTCGCGTCTGCCGAACCCATTCCCATTCAACGCATCCAATTACCGCCCGAGCGCGTTCCGGCCGAGATGGAACGGGCCCGGCAAAAAGTGCTCACTCGACTTTCGCGTGAAGAGTTCGAAGCACTGGTTCTTCAGGCGGCGCGAGCGGAGGCGGCGGGAAAGACTCCGCCGCGTTTGCTGGAAGCAACCTATCAGGCCGCGCTCGACGGCGACGGGTTGGCAGGTTCGGCAAAGTGGAAAGTGCTTCATTCATCGTCGGACCCCGGACGGCTTTCGCTGAACTCATTGCAATTGGCCCTGCGCGCCGCGCACTGGGCGGACAAGTCACCTGCCGTGATCGGGGCGCTCGACGACCGCGCGGACGCTCCGTTGGAATTGTTGGTGGAGCGGCAAGGCGAGTCGGCCTTGAATTTGGAATGGTCCGCCCGCGGGATTCCCGAACCGGGCGGCATTCACTTTGATCTCCGCCTTCCGCCATGTCCCATGACCGTGGTCGAGCTGATATTGCCGGCCGACCGAACCGTTCTGGCTGACCGCGATGGCGTCGTTTTGTCCGGACCGCTTCCCGCCGAAAAGCCCGACTTGCGAACATGGCGATTGAGTTTTCCGCGGCAGCCGGGCGGAACGCCTGCGGCGCAATTTGTCGTGCGTCAGCCCGCCTCGCCGGACGCGCTCGCTCCGTTGTTGCGGCCACTCATTGAAACCAAGCAGAAATTGCTGCCGGGCCGGGTCGAATGCGAATACGTGCTGGACTTGCAGGTTCAGCGCGGCGGCTTGGAGGAGTTTACGCTGCTCTGCGATCCCGGATTGCGCCCGCATGAAGTGGACGCGCCCGGGCTCGAGAGTTGGGAAGTCAAGCCCGCGCCGGGCGGCGCCACGTTGATTCAGTTGCGTCTTCGCGAT
This sequence comes from Gemmataceae bacterium, assembly GCA_041495645.1. GTDB lineage: Bacteria > Planctomycetota > Planctomycetia > Gemmatales > Gemmataceae > JBGQCZ01. The sequence continues at coordinate 3,059 of JBGQCZ010000022.1, forward strand.
CCGATTCGCGGCGGTCGCGTCATCGTGCGTGCCGTGGCGCTGCCGCCGCCGCCCGACAAAACCTGGGTTAGCCCCGGCATCCAAGTGGCGGGCGGGATTCCACGCGGCGAGCGGCTCACGCTTCACATTCATCCGGATCTGCAATTGGAAGACTGGAAGCCAGGCGGATTTCGACCGATTCCAGCCATCGCGGCCGATCCCTTTCAAGTTGTTTCGTTGCAGCGCAAAGCCGTAGGCGCCGACTCAAGCGCGCGGCCTCAAGCTCGAATTCGCACGGCTCCGCCCGCATTCGATGTCGTGGAAGCACTCGAATGGGTCGTCGATCCCGATCGCATGACGCTCACGGCCGATCTTCGCGTTTCTGCCCGCCGGGGGACGCTGTTTCAAACTTCGTGGCAGGTGCCGGCGGGCTGGGATGTCGAACAAGTGGAAGGGCAACCCGCCGATCCGGGCTTGCGCTGGCAGGCTCGCCCTGGCGCGTTGACGATTGAACCTAGCCGCCCCATTGCCGACGGTAAGGACTCCGCGGAACGGCGATGGCTGGTCCGCCTGCATGCCGCCACACCCGAGTTGAAAGCGGGCGCCGACGGCACGGCGGCGACGATTGCCTTGCCGGACCTGCAACCGCTTGAAGTCCGGCAACGTGAAGGGCGACTTACACTGCGGCTTCACCCGGCCCTGATCGCGCTTGCTTCGGATGCCGGCGCTGTCCTTCGCCCGGACGTGCCCCTCGCTTATCGAGCGGGACCACGCGGCTCGATCCAAGTTCGGCCGCGTCGGGCACGGATTCAAGCACGTGTCGACAGCGAGACAATCGTTCGGCAATTAGGGGCAATCACCAATTACCGATTGGAACTAACGCCCGGGGCAAACGCGGGGAAGGAAGTCATTCTTCTGACTTCGGCCGCCGTCTCGGGCGATTGGACGTGGCGGACCGTAGGTGGAACGGCGGAAGTGCAACGCCTGGAAGCCTTGCCGCTGCACGGCTTGTTGCCGATCCTTGCCGCTGTCGCTCCGGCTTCGGCCTTGGACGCCGTGGCACACTGGCGGGCGAGTGAATTGGCGGCTGTCCATTGGTGGCGACTGGTATTCGACCAGCCATTGCAGAAGCCGGTCACGCTGGAACTGACCGCGCGCTCGGATGCCCGGGAGCGCATGGAAGTTCCCTTGCTGTCCGTGTATGGCGCCGATCGATTGGATGCCCAAGCCGTCGTTCGTCTGACGCCCGGCTCGGTCTGGGAATCGGATGCACATGGGGCACGCGAAGAGTTTGGGACCAGGCGCGATGTTGCATCCGGTTGGCAGTCACACACGTTCCGCTATGGTTTGACCCCCGCTTCGCTTGCCTTGAGCCGGCCTCTCGTCCGGGTTCGCGACCGTTCGTCGCGCGTTGAACGTGCGCTGCTCGTGATCAGTCCGTCGCTGGAGGGTAGAACGTTTTACCGGTTCGAATTCGCGCTCGGCGGCTGGCCGGAGCGTGATTTGCCGATTCAAATGCCGGCCGAGACGGATCTCGTGACGGCACGCGTAAACGGTTCGGCCGTCGCGATCCCTTCAGCCGCCGGAGACCGAGACGCCGGCGATCGGATCCTGCATTTGCCGTGGGGCGGCGGCAATGATTGGGGATTCGTCGAAATCGTCTACTCGTCGAATCAGCCGTCGTGGGTTGGTTGGACTCGACTCAACGCCGCGTTGCCTCAACTACCGGCGCCGGTTCAGCCGCGGCGAGTGTGGCGACTTCCGCCCGGAATTGCGCCGCTGACGGTTGGCGGTTGGCGTCCATTGCCTGGCGGGCCGCAAAACACACCTTGGCCTGCTATACCCTGGCGGCAGCGAGAAAAACCATCGTCGGCCGCAAATGCCCGCCGTGCGGCCATCGATGAGGCCGTTCGAAAGTCGCCGCCGCTGCCTTCGGAATCGTTTGGCGCATGGCTGGAGCGCTGGACCTTCGAGCACCGCGAACTGGTCGGCGCGATAGTTCTCGATGCGGACGCGTTGGCTGAAGCCGGGCTCCGGCCATCGAGCGCCATCGAATTGAAGAACAACCCCAACGCGATTTGGACGTTACTCGGGCTGACACCAGCGCCGGAAGAGCTTCCTCTCTTGACGACCCAGCGTCAAATGGCTCGCTGGGCCGCCGGTATTCCAGCCGACGTAGCGTCCGCGATCGCCGACGCGGTCAATCACGGACACGATTCTTCGGGCCGATTCACAACCGTTCCGGATTGGCTCGCCTCAGCGGACAATCACTCCAAGTCGTCCGGTTTTGACTCCCGCACCGAGGGCTGGACGGATTGGGAAGCGGTTTCCGGGCCAACGACTGACGATCCAATCCTGGTCGAAACTTCGGTGCTGACGATTTTCGGCTTGGCCATCACAATCCTGCTCGTGTTCCTGGGCTTGCTCGGCCGGCGGGGATGGCGATTCTACATCGTGACATGGCTCCTGATCGCCGCATTGGGGATGATTTGGTTGCCGCGACCATTGTGGGGGTTGATCATTTGGCCGATGGTCGGCGCCATGGTGTTTGCCGTGTCGGCTTTGGCGAAGGGATTGCTGATTCGAGCTCATACGCCGACCGTTGCCCCAAGTTCGACTTCCGAGCGAGGCTCGTCATTCAAGGCAATTCCCCTGGGGTTGGTGTTGGCGACATGTTTGGCATTGCCCAGCTCGGCCGCCGATCCGGAGCCGGTCCCGGTTTTTCTTGTCCCTGCCTCGCCCGACGATCGCGAAGCGCGAGCCGTGCTCGCGCCACCGGATCTCATCGAGCGGCTGAAGGCGATGGCGCGGCGCGGCGCCCCCGACGTTTCCTCGGTTGTAACCACGGCCCACTACGCCGGCAACATCGACCGCTCGACGATTCGTTGGGATGCCCAATTCACGGTCCAGTGTTTTGCCGATGGTCAATCGCTCTTGGAGTTGCCGCTGGAAGGCGGGCGATTGCGCCGGGCGCGTTTGGACGGTGTCGAGACGTTGCCGCGAGCCCAGCGCAATCCGGATCGGCTGGCCTTCGAGTTGCGCGGGCGCGGCGCGCATTCGCTTCAGCTCGAATTCGACCTGCCAGTTACCGGACAGAGCGATCAGGAAGTTCGTTGCTCGATACCGGAAGTCCCGATCAATTCGATTACGGTGCAAGCGCCGCCCGGAGTGACATTTCTGTCGGCCCCCGAGGCTCGCGGCGCACAGCGAATTATCCCGGGCAACGGCGGGTCGCGATTTGAGGCGGACCTGGGCCGCGTCGGGGCGATTCACTTGCGCTGGCAAATTTCCAATGCAGTTTCCGCTCAACGACCGCAGGTCGAAGAAGTCAGCATGTGGGACTTGTCGGAGTCTGCCGCTCGGTTGCGTTCGGTCTTTCGCTATCGTCTTGGCGCAACCTACGTCGATGCTCTGGAAGTAAACATTCCCGCGGGTTTGGAACTGGCTGCCGCAACCGCGCGTTCGAACGAGGGCTTGGCAAACTCGTTGGGGCCCATTGTCGTGCGCGATTGGCGTCGAACGAGCCTCGGAAAGGTTCGCATCGCTTTTTTCCCGGCGTTGACGGGTCAAGTGCAGTTGGAACTGGAGCTTGTGCCGGTCCAGTCACTCGGCGCGAAGCCTGCCTTGGCGGTCCCAACGGCGGCGGGCGAATTCGAGCGTCAAAGCCACCTAGCCGTGCGGCTGCAGGATTTGCACGCCGCGGTCGCCGAGTCGCGCGGTTGGGAGCCGGAGATCCCCGAGGCGTTCTTCCGGGATCTTTGGCAACCGTTGCGCGTCGATCCAAGCGACCAGGATCCGGATTTCGCCTTCCATCGCGGCCGCGACACATCGGTTGAGTTGCGATTGGACCTGAGTCTCGCCCCGCCGTCCGGAGAAGGTGAGCAGCGGATCTTTTGGCAGGTTGGTCCGGGCCGATCGGAGGTGCGGATTGTCGCCACCTGGCCCGAAGCGCCGCCGTCGGGCCCGCTTGAATGGGAAGTGCCGGAAAACGTCGTCGTTTCGGAAATTCGGGGAACGGGAGTGCGTTCGTGGTATCGGAGCGGTTCGTTGGTGCAAGTCTGGCTTGGCGGCGTTCCGGCGGGAGCGAATGTCAATCTGACGCTGTGGGGTTGGATGGCGCGACCGGCCGACGATCAAGCGTTGGAAAAAACGCCTTTCGAACTGCCGGTCATTGGCATGCGCGGCGTACCGAAGCAAAGCACGTTCGTGCAAGTTCAGCCGCGCGAAGGCTGGCGGATTTACCCTTACGAAATCGTGGGCCATCGATCGGCGCCGTCGAGCGACTTGCCGGGCGCCGGCTGGTCGGGATACGGCGAAGGGCCGTGCCGTGCCGTATTCGCCGTGCGACCGGCGCGCGGTCAAGTCGAATGCCGTGTCCTGACTGAGGCCGAGCCGGCGGGGCGTCAGGTCGCATTTACGGGCGTGATTGACGTGAATTCCACGGGCGATGCGGCGACGGGCTCGATCCAGTCGGTGCTGGTTGAGGTTCGTCGGGCCGAGCCGGACAAGCTGCAATTGCAGCTTCCGCCCGGAACGCGATTGCGGGAGACGCGTCCGGCCATTACCGGAATGACATGGGTTGTCGATTGCTTGCCGGGCCGTCATCGCCTTTTGGTAACGGGACGGCTTGCCGTGCCCGCGTCGCACGAATTGACCATGCCGTCCGTGTCGGCTCGTGGCATCGGTTCATCGGCGCCCCCGCAGCGATGGATCGTAACGCTTCCGGGTCTGCGGCCGCGCGAGGCGGCCGGATTGAGAACCGAGGCGCCGCCGGCAGAGTTCTTGGATGGCCGGCAAACAGAAAAGCTTCGCCGTGGTGGAAGTTCGTGGGCCGTTTTAACTGATGGCTGGCGCTTGCGTTTGGAGGTCGTGCCGAGCGGATCAGTCGGAGCCGTTTCATTAACGGCGTCGGCGATGGAAGCGTCGGCAGCGCCCGGCGACGACGGCTTTTGGATGTTGGAAGCGCGGTTCTTTCTCTTCCATGAGACCGAAGGGCTTTGGGTTGTTCGCCCGCCAAAACAGGGCCAACTCCTTGCTTTCCTAATCGACGGGTTCGAACAGTCCATCCGACCTGGTCTCAGTCGTCCCGTTTCGCCGGGGTTGCATGCCGTGCGGCTGGTTTGGCGAAGCGCCGTGCCAGTTTCATCCCCGCCTCCGTTTGGCTTGCCGCAAATAGAAATTGGCGGCGAGACCGTGGCGTGGAAGAGCGCATTATGGTCCGCGGCCGCTCCACCCGGATTCAAGCTGGAGAGCGAGGCGACAAACCTCGGACCGGCCGGCTTTCAACTGCATCGGGCCGCGGCGCTGCTCGATTTGCAGCAGATGGCCGACCGCGTTTCAGTCGAGGCCCTACTTTCACTGCGGTCGTCGCTTCAAGGCGCCTTACGCCGGGCCGAGTATGATTTGGCCACGTCGTCAATCTCCTCAACCGGCATGAGCCCCGATGGGCGGCCGTATGTGGAATGGCTCAAACAATTGCGGGACGCCGCTCCCGCGACCGCGTTGGGCGAGAGTTCGCCGGAACCATACACGGAGCCGTTCCACCGCGGCACGCCGAGCTTTTGGCAGACTTCCAGGGTCGATTCGCTAGCGCTGCGATTGGAACCGACTGACGCGACTCCAACAGACAAATCCATCATGTCCGGCCTCCTGGCGTTGGCGATCGTATTCGGGACGATTATCGTTCGCCGGAGGCGATAGCGTGCCGGATTTTCATGGATCAATCCACAGTTTGTCGGTAGCATTCATTTCAATCCCGCCCGTTGATCCTCCTCGGAATCTAATCATGATTCGCCGCGTATTCCTTACTGGTGTCGTCGTCGTTCTTTCAGCCGCCGCGTTCGCGGAGGAAAAGCCGCGCTGGTTATTGGGGCGCGCGACCAAACTGCCCTCCGAGTATACGAACCAGGAAAGCGGCTACTTCTCGATCGTCGAGGGGTTGAACGGCCGCGTCTACATCGGCGCCGCCAAGTACGGCGTCAACGCCTATTTGCTCGAATACGATCCGAAGACCGACTCGACAAAGATGGTGGTCGATGCCCAGAAAGTCATCGGCACCAATGCCAAGGGCTTTGCGGCCCAGGCGAAGTTCCACACGCGCAACAACGTCGGCGCAAGCGGCCGGATTTACGTCGCGACGAAGCAGGGCTATCCCGAAAAGGACGAATCGCGCGATCTTTACCCCGGCGGCTACGCGATGAGCTACGATCCCGCCACGGGCAAGGCCGAGCATTACGGGATCGCCAAAGCCAAGCACGGGATCATCAGCATCACGCCGGATGAATCGCGTGGCCTTGCCTACATTTCGACCTGCTCCGATGACCGGCCCATCGATCACTCGCACTTCATGGTTTTGAATCTCAAGACCAAGGCCTACACCGACCTCGGAGACATGGAGCATCCGTACGCGTTTATCGTGGTCGATTATCTGGGCCGGGCCTATCATCCGATTCGCGGCGGGACCATCGCCCGCTACGATCCAGAGCGCAAGAAACTCGCTCGGCTCCCCGTCACCATCGACGGCCAAGCGCCCCCGAAAGAAATCACCAAGGACGTCGCCATTCTCAATTGGGAAATCTCGCCCGATCGCAAGACGCTTTGGTCGGTGGAGATGTCCACGAACCAGGTTTACACGTTCGATCTCACGGCGACGGGCGACACGATCCCGGGCAAGACGCACGGCAAGTTGCTCGACTGGTCGAAATCGACCGATTGCCGGGCCATGTGCGTGGGTCCGGACGGAGTAATGTGGGCGGCCGTGACGGTACACGGTCCTCCCGATGGTCCGTGGCTTCATCTGGTGAGTTGCAAAAAAGAGAAGCCGCCGCGCGATCACGGCCCGCTTGGCGTAGCCAACCCCGACTTCACTTCCTTTACCGACGCCGCCGGCAAACCCAAGCTCTGGCACCACACCATGACCAAACGCAAAGACGGCACGCTCTCGCCGTGGCAACCAATGGGCGTGTGTGCCTCGCGCGACGGCAGCATCGTTTACGTGCTGACAATCGCGCCATTCACGATCTTGCGTTACGATCGCAAGAGACTGGCGCCCTAGGCGGCAGAGTCCGCGGCGGGCCGTCCAAACTGCTGGCCGCCAAGGAGTGACGGATCTCAAACCGTGCAAAACGCACAATTTGCTCCGCGCGCCGATTTCGACGTTGGCGCGCAACTCCTTGATTCCCAGCCAGTTACCTATCCCCCTCCGGGCCCTCAAAAATTTTGCACGGTTTGCGCGGGTGGTGGTTGTGGAGTGAGCGGTGTGGTGGTTCGGTTGACCGCCTCCGCGAACCGCGCCGCTCAACAGAATCGCAATCGACTTGAGCATGTTTGGACCCCTCCAGAAATGCGCGCACGATCAGCAACCGGGCACAAGATAGTATACGCCTGTATCCATGCGCGTGCAAGGACGGCGTTCACCGGTCTCGTTCGATTGGCTGGCTCTTGTTCACCCGACTCGGATGATCGCCGCGAACAACGCTCGCGGTTCATGACGTGACGGCATCGGCCATCGGCATGCTCGCATCGACACGGCACGCAGGAACATCAGCCGATGCGCGGATTTCGGCGGCAACTGATGCCGCGACAATGACTTGCGGAAAGTGCCACCATTTTCCCCATTTTTCAATTTTCCAGCTGCCATCAGAAAAAAACACTGAAATTCGCTCAGAACCTGTCCAGTTTGTCGCGCAGATTTCGACTCCAGTGGTGGGATCGTTTTGTCCCTTGCTCTCAACCCGGAGAGCGGAGCGATTATGAATCACCCGCAACCACGATTAATCGACATCCCCGAACCGCTGGTCGCAATAGTGGTTTCGACCATCCTCACGCTCCTGCGCGCTTCCGGGCGCGACGTTAACGCCTTTGATGGAATCAGGTTGCGCGACCTGGAAACGGCCGGAACTAGCATAAGATGCCGGGCTTGGCTTCTCGACCAATGCTTGATTGAACGCCGAAATCTGAAGGGCATCATCCACTTGAGGCTCACCAAAACTGGGGCTGCATTTGCCCAAAAGATCGCCAAATGCAGGCCGGTTTGGAAAGCGGACGACCGCGAACTTTGGTTCGGAGGCCTTCTGATCAAGCATTTCGACAAGCCCGCCAAAAAGCAGATATTGCTTGTCGAGGCGTTCCAGGAACAGCACTGGCCGCGGTGGATTTACGATCCGTTGCCGCGTGATCTCGGAATCGACCGGCAGAAACGACTCGAAAACGCCATCCAACGGCTAAATGGTTGCCGCTTGGTCGATCTGCTCTGGTTCGGCTCCAACGGTACCGCCAATGGAATCCGTTGGGAAATCCTTCCCCCCAATCGCCAATGAAGAAATCCGCGTCGCCGCCATCGGTCCTGCGCAGGACCCGCGCTAGGGAATAAAGCTTGACAGCGATCCGCCGCGCGGGACAATCGATTCCCGCTAAACCTCACTTGTTGCGCCGCTCTGACGGACGTTTCAAGAAGCCGGTTGGCGCGAAATTCGTGTGGTGCGCGATGGCAAATTTCAATGAAGAAATGGCGCATCTGCTACTTAGAATCCGGGAGGCGCGGCGAACATACGCTGCGTGCCTCTTTCTGACTGTCGCAAGTCTATCTTCGTTGCCCGCGACCCCATTCGTGGTTCCCTTGCCGGATCGCGATCAGATTGAATTGAGCAAGGCTCGCATCGACATCGGAAACGAAGCACTTGTCGCGTTCTTAAGACAGTCCTGTGTAGATGAAAAATTGCTTGGTCAGCTCGATCAGCTTGTAACGCAACTTGGCGCGCAGAAATACGTTGACCGGACTTCGGCATTTGAGGCGTTGGTCCGACTGGGTCCGGCCGCTGAGCACGCCCTTTGGAGGGCGTTCGAAAATGAAAACGCGGAGATACGCGCGGCGGCGCGGCGATGCCTGACGCAGCAAGCGTCTCAAGGCACCACGGTCGATTTGCGCCCGGCAGCTGTCCGGCTGTTGGTTCGGCGCGGTGCGCCTGAGGCGGTGTCTACCCTCTTGAGTCTCCTTCCCAGTGCCGGGGCTGATGGTGAGCTAGAAGAAGAAATCGCTTTTGGTCTTTATCAGTTGGCTGTTTCTAACGATAGTCTGCGCCCCGAGCTTATTACCGCCCTAAAGAACGGGTACCCGGCTCGCCGAGCAATCGCGGCTTGCATTGTTGGGGCTCGTGGCAACGCCCCCCAGCGCGAGTTGGTGCGTGATCTTTTGATGGACCCGGAAGCATCGGTCCGGCTGCGCGCTGCCCAGGGGCTGTTGGCAAGCGGGGATGCGACGGCGATTCCCGTTTTGATCGCTCTATTAAGCACGGCTCCGTTGCGCGAAGCCTGGCAGGCAGAGGAACTCCTACATTGGGCGGCCGAGGGCGCTGCTCCGCGTATCGATCCGAGCGGGGAGGTTGATGCGGGGCGACGGCGAACCTCGTGGGAGGCGTGGTGGAGCGGCCGGAAGGGCAAGATCGATTTTTCGTCGCTGGCTCGTCAGCCCCATCGGCCGTGCATCCTTGCGATTTGGCCTCCAGTTGTCGCGCCACCCGGCGGGCGCCGGCGTGAGCCACTCGGTTTTGGTCCTGCGGCACTGGGAAGTGACGGCACAACGCGTTTGGATCTGGGCGTTTTCGGGATTCGCGGTGCAGCCCAGATTCTTCCCAACGGACACCTCCTCGCAATAGGAATTCCGCGTCACCTGAAACCGGAACAGGCAATCGGTCAGCTATTCATCATGGAGACTGATTGGGCAGGCCGGGTGCACTGGTCATTTGAGCTCGACAGATCGATGCAGGGCTCACTCACTATGCTTAAGCGGTTGCGGGATGGCCGGATCCATTTCGCCGCCTTGGCTGGACGGCACACCTTTCTCAGCGCGAGCGGCAAACCTCTATCCTCGCCGGGGGCTATAGAGCCGTTGAAACCTGTGAAGGAGTTCAGTTCGGAACGTGAGACGCCTATCCCGGAAACGATCACCTTGCGGAACGGCCACCGCATAACATTAGACCCACTTCGCAACCGAATCCTGGAATGGGATCGGAGCAACCGCCTCGTTGGAGAAACCTTGTACACCATCTCTGGAGATTGCCCTGTGGGCAGCAAGCCACAGCTTTTGTTTCCACTGTTGCAACTCGGGTTCGGCGAAATGCGTGGTCGGGACTACGATTTGACGAAATCACTTCCCGAACGCATCAATCAATTGGAAAGTCCGAACTGGGCGGACCGGCTCTTGGCGGTGACGGCAATCCAGACCGATTTTCCTGCCGAGCCGGTCGCACGGGTAGTTGCCGACCTTGTGCGTGCGCTCGGCAAAAGTCAGGCGTCTCCTCCCGCTCTTCTTCCTAGTCAGATCCGGTCCGCCACGGCGAAAGTGAAACTGGATCTGATCAACGAGGCCGCGCGACTCGCGGAATCGACGGACGCCATGACGCGCACCGGCGCAATCCTCATCCTCGGGATGCCCGAATGGAAAGACCAGAGCAAGCCCCTCCGCTGGCAGCAGGTCAAGAGGGCCATGCGCGATCCATCGGCTTTCGTTCGTCTTGGCGCAGCGCAAGCGGCGACGGCCTTCCGAGACCTGCATGCCGAAGTTGTTCCCATGCTGACCGAGTTACTTCCGGACAATGAGAAGCCGCTGCCCGAGGGCGATTCCGTGGGTTCGGCCGCGGCGCAGTCGTTGTGGGTGTTTGGAGCCCATTCTCAGTCAGCGATCCCCGCACTGAAGCGCGCAGTATTGGGTGCCGCGCCCTGGAAAATGGGAAGCGCGTCGGAGGCGCTTTGGTCGATCGCAAGGAACGATTCCGATAGTTTTCCAGAGGTCTTCCGATGGTTTAGTGCGATCTTGAACGATCCGGATGCGGAGTCGAGCCTGCGAATCACGGCTGCAGAGGGTATTGCACTGTCTGGACGGAGGCCCGACATTGCGGTGGCGGGATGGGTCGCGATGCTATCGCGCCGTCCGCCGCTGCCCCCCTCGATGAAGCTCGTCGTGATCAACGACCTAGAACGGTTTCGAACGGCTGCAAAGGCCGCAGTTCCGGCTCTGACGGCGGCACTCGAAGATGCAGACCCAAGCGTAAGGCAAGCAGCAGCTCGGGTCCTAGATCGAATTCAGAAGCAATGACTCGTACGGGTAAGACAGCGTGTTTTTCCAGCCGGACATGGCAACCATTTAAAGGAGGATTCTCATGTTTCAGCAACTCGTCGGGACCTTCTTCGGCTGCGCTCATGCGGCCCGCTCGCGAGTGACCCGCCGAACAGAGGGGCTCCGGTCTATTCTCGGGGTCGAGTTGTTGGAAGCGCGGCTGGCCCCGGCCACCTTTCTATGGAACCCCCAGAACAACTCCTCGAGTTGGTCGGACGGCCGCAACTGGTATAACCAAACCGCCGGTCAGCAGTCCACACAGAACACGTGGCCGGGTGCCATGATGAATATGAACAACGACGAAGTAGTTTTCCAGGGCGACGTCAACGGACAGAGCCAAAACACAAACTGTACGGACGACGTGGGGATGCTCACAGTATCCAAGGTCACGGTTACGGCGGCTTACACATCAACGATTTCGCTCCCAGACGCCAACGGCTTAGGGGGTGGCGGGGGACAACTCACTATCACCGGCACCCTTTCATTCGGCGGCGTGGGTGCGATAATCAAAGGGAAGGTCGCGACGATCACAGTCAATGGCGGCCTGACTTGGACCGCGGGGACGTTCCGGGACGAGGCGTCAGTCACGCTCGGTGCCAATAGCACGAGCACAATCTCTGGAACAGACCTTAAGAAACTCGATGGGGCGGCGTTTTACAACGATGGTACTCTAACTTGGACCGACGGCGACGTCGCGACGGCGCTGTCCGCAAACAGTTACGTAGCGAACATTGTAAACAATGGCACCTTTGAAATGAAAGCTGCCGCGAACCTCGGCTCGCTGAACTCGAACAGCAATTTTTCCAACTATGGCACCCTCAAGAAACTCCAATCGAATACGTCGGTTGTGCGCCTCCCGTTCTACAACTACTCGGGCAACTTCTACATTCAGGCTGGCACCATCCAATTCGCTGACACTGCGCAACAGGGTCCCACGCTGAACGGCGCCCAAATCGCACCCAGTGGCCTGACCGAGATGAGCGGCGGGACGTTAAAGATGGATTTTGGAGGGTACACCATTAATTGCGGCACGTTTGACGGGGTCGGCACGGTCACGGGCGACCTTCTTAACTACAACGGGGACTTAAAGGTCGGACTGAACGACGGGCCGGGAACGATTACGGTAACAGGTAAGTACTCGCAAACATTTACGGCTGGGCCGCTCGATACAGTGTACACCGGAACTCTAGAGATTTATATCTCGGCCAACGGTGCATCCAGCCAGCTCGCGATCACAGATTCGGCAAAGCTGGCCGGAACGCTTAAGGTGCACAATACGCCCTACACCGGGACCGCTAACTGGACGTTCATGACGTACGGCAGCCATACCGGCAACTTTAGCAGCTTCAGTTACGATGCTGGGTCGTGGGTAAATAATTACCAATGGTATTATTTCGTTCCGGACGAGGGCTCCAACAGCTACGTACTTGAGGTTTGGCCGGCCGCGTGAACTCGCGGCGGGGAGCAGCGCCATTCAGTGGGTGCGGATGCGCAGCGGGTGGCTGACCGCGCCCTGGCGCTCTCCTGGTGTTTCCAATGAGCGCCTTCCATTTCTGGAGCCCGCAGTCCTTCTTCGATCATCGTTCACGTCGCGGTGGCTTCCGCGTCCTCGCGGATGTGGCGGCCGGTCATGGCCACGAATAGGTCTTCGAGGCTGCCGTGCCGAGTGTTGAGCGGGAGGTGGAATGCGAAACCGGCCTCGAAGCCATAGAAAGAGAATGATCCCAGCGCGATCGACTCAAGTTCACCGGACAAGCCCTCATGACTGCTCGCAGCCTTGCCCTCGCGCTTGCTTTCTTTGTTGCAGCCGCATCGCCGGCGCTGGCCGATAAGCTGGTCGTGGTTGCCGGCGGCGGAGATGGTCCGGATGGCTCACCGGCTGCGACCGCCAAACTAGTTGCTCCCTTCGGCATCGACTTCGCACCTGATGGCGCGCTTTACTTCGTTGAGATGGCCGGCGGCGAGCGCCTTCGCTTGATCGACTCGAAAGGAATCCTGCACACCTTAGCGGGGACCGGCATGAAAGGTTCGACGGGCGATGGCGGGCCGGGCTTGAAGGCCACGTTCAACGGCATGCACAGTCTCGCGGTGGGCGCTGACGGCTTGGTGTACCTCGCCGATACTTGGAACCACCGCATCCGCACCTACGATCCGAAGACCGGGATTGTCGCCGCCTTCGCCGGCACCGGTGAAAAAGGATTCGGCGGCGACGGCGGGACGGCCGAAAAGGCGACGTTCGGCGATGTCTATTGCCTCGCATTCGACGAGAAGAAGGAGAACATGTACATCGCCGACTTGGACAACCGGCGCATTCGCAAGATCGACATGAGGACGCGGATCGTTACGACCTATGCGGGAAATGGTCAGAAGGGCGTGCCGAAAGACTTGACCTTTGCGTTGAAGTCGCCGTTGTTCGATCCGCGTGCCGTGGCGGCGGGTCGTGACGGCCGCGTGTACATTCTGGAGCGCAGCGGGCACGCGCTCCGCCTGGCCGATTCAGTGGTTTGTGGGACCATCAGCACGGTCGCCGGAACAGGCACGGCTGGCGCAACGCTTGACGAAGCGGCTAAGAAAGTTCAATTCAACGGGCCGAAACATCTGTGCATGGAATACCGCGACGGCAGCGAGTACATCCTGGTTGCGGATTCGGAAAACCACCGGATTCTGCGCTTCGCCTTCTCGCCGGGCAAGCCGCTCAAGGCCGAGCTGGTCGCCGGCACCGGGAAGAAAGGTTCGGCGATCGTGGACGGCGATCCGCTCAAGTCGCAACTTGCCCAACCGCACGGCGTCGCGGTCCACCCCAAAACCGGCGAAATCTACGTCGCGGACAGCAGCAACAACCGCATCTTGAAGATCGCTAAATAGCGTCTCAGACAGGGAGGGCGAGGCCTCCCCTGTGCACAACTTTGATCAGGGAAAACGCAGAAGATTTTGAGTTTTTCCAGCGTTTTTTTGCATCGGCCTTTTTTGATGACCGAGAATTCCAGTGTATCCTTGGGTCGCTTTTGTCCTAACTCAGCTGTAGAGAAGGACTTAACAAAACTGTCAGTTGTGCACAGGGGAGGGGCGAGGCTCCCGCCCCGCCAGTGCAAAGGGCGCCGCCGGAGCCACGCCCCCCCACGCGGAGACCCAATAGAAAATAACCCGCCCGGTTTTGGGGCACGCGGCGCAGGCGGGCGGCCCAATACCG